>NZ_CP148085.1:0-62812 GCF_037482245.1 Citrobacter europaeus | reverse complement strand
CAGCCCCTGCACATATTGGCCGGGCTGTATTGCAATAGGTTACGCATTTGCTATAATCCTTTCTGCCAGTGGGCAGTTTGCACCCCCTGATTCCTGAGAGACCGGCCAAAGTTTCCAACAGGGATCAGGGGGTTTTACTTTTTGTGGCTCCTGCCACTCCTAAGCGGTACATCTCCGGGCCGCTCTTCCCGTGCTAAATTCAGTAATAACCCCGTAAGGTTATGTAAACGCCGCTTAACATATCATGCGTTTCTAAGCGGGGCAATACCTGCGAACCCGCTTTTACATAGTAAGATCACTCTTCAGAATCGTCAAATTTCAATCCGTCGTAATAGCTTTTGACAAGAAATTCAATGACTTCAGCCTGAGTGAGTTTTTTAACTTTTGTGATCTCTATCAACATTCTTTTTGCATCTTTGGGGAGATAAAGGTTTAACTGGTCGTGTGTTTCCCGGATACGGTTCCGGTACTCTCTCTGGAACTCCGGGTTACTCTTCTGTTCCTGGCGCTCAGTAACTCTGTTCACTCTTCCTCCCACAGCATACGACTATAACCACCTGAGTATACATGAAAAAACCGCCTTTTCAGGCGGTTTGGAAGTAAACATCAATACGTTCGTGGTAGCATCCAACCTTCATCAAGCATAGTCTTTCGCCACTGGAGATATTTTTCACCCCTGTATTTTTTATGTTGCTCATGCATCCTGGTTAACATTTCCAGCTGGCGATATGCTAGGCCGGCATTGAGCAAGATTATTTCAACAGTAGGCACATGTCGGTTCCGAATATTTACGACAAGTTTACTATCAGTATACTCCCAAGACTCAATTGTCTCGGCCTCAAACAAAATTCTCTTTTGCTTAATAGAGGCCTGTACAGCATAAAGGGCAGCAATACCAACAACACCGGAGTCCATATCTATACCAAAATATGTTTTCTGAGCCGGCATGTATTGTTCCTCTTTAGCCGATGGATTAAAGCATCCATAAACTCTCATGCCTGCAACGACCTTTTTGACTCCCTTACTTTTTACCTGGCGTACAACATATGTGATCAGCATGGCATCGAAAACAAGTAGAGCAACAAACCACGCCAATGCCAGGCTTCCACCTAAAGTAAGAAAGCCAGAATATACAGTCAACGGAAGACTTATTGTTAAAATAACTATACTTATGGCTACAGACAGGCGTGACAGATAGTAGCCAACACCTTTTGATTTAGCCATGTTGTTATCGACAACAGTATACGAATATCCTTTCATATCACGCCCCCGCTATACCATCTTTGTCTTTATCAACCGTATTGGTTGGGTTGAAGTTCTTCGGCCCAGAAGGACGTCCACCTGTATTTTTAGCTCCACGACCAAATGCAGCAAACAGGTCGTGAACATGATTCTGCATATCACCAAGAATTGAATCGTTATGCTTGTTACCAATCCAGCTGATGACGTAGTTAGGCATCCTTGCAGGTAATGCAAATACCCTAGCGACCATACCTGTACACATCCTTGCATAGACAAAAAGGATACCTATCATTGACCAAAGGCCAGTTGTTGAATCTGCCTGTACATTTTCCATTGCTGTTTTGAAAATATAGTTAAGCGCGGTGCCAAGAGCCACAATGGCCAATGATGCAAAAATGAACCCCATTACCATCAACAGTGGTCGAATCATCACATCTATCAGGAAAATATATCCATACGTTGACCGGTCCTCATTAGTTTGGCCAATGTTAATATGGGTAGCGGCCCACAATGAAGATGCAACGATACCAGTCAGCAAAGTAACTAACCAATCCGCCATTGCGACAAACCAATAGATAAATGGCACAAATGGAAGCCAAATTGAAAGCGTTAACCCTATACAGAACAGAGCGACTAAAATCATGTATACGATCGGAGCCGCAGTTTTAATTACACCCTTAATAATATCCTTACCTGAAGTGAAGAAATTAAGTAATCCCGCCCCCATTCCAGCAGCGTTATTACCATCTGCAACACTCATTGCGACATTAACAGCTCCCCAAGCAGCTAGACCACTCTCAGCAGTAAACATCGTGTAATCACCAATGGCTTTCATTTTCAACAAGGGATTCGTTACATCGCTGTATCCATCGCCAGTGCCGTAGTTTCTAGTGGCAAGCCATGAAGTAACATTAAAGTTGAAAATTTTGGTAATCAACGAATCTGCATCACCACTTTTTGCCGCTTCTTCGATGCCTTTATTGTCAATGTTCTGAGCTAAAGCATTATCAGCAGTACCTAAAGGGGGAGTGTAGGTACTGTTTTTCAGTTGTGAATGATATGCCTGGAACAGACCTTTATAATAGTCCGTAGAACCTACATCACCATCACCACTTATCCCTGATACAATAGGTTTCAGATTAGCAACGTCCTTCAGCTCAGTGTTAGCAGTTGCCAGGGTATGATAATAAATACCAAGATATAGCCAGCCTTTTTCCTTTATATCCGACTCCATTTTCTGGAGCATATCATTGCTTCCGGCAGCATTGTCTGCAGCTTGCTGTACTTGTTGTTGGTAATCTCTTGCTGCTGTCTGAATTGCAGTTTCAACGTCAGGCAGCTGCCCATCTCCGGAACGCATTTTAGACATATAAGCAGAGTTAAATTGCTCTGCTGTATTCTTCATCTTACTCCAAAGCGAGTCTGTAGCCTGCTGTTGAACTGCATAAACAGAATCAGCGTAACCACTGGAGAATACCGAAGTCCAACCTGTAGGTTTTTGTGGTAATTTAACAGTCCCACAAACAGCAGAACCATTGTCAACTGAAATTGAGTAACTAGAATCACCAGTATTAAACTTCATCTGGCTATTACTTTCATAATGTTGGCCTGAAGCCTCCATCTGAGCTAACCCTTGATTGACACCAAGAGCGCACAAGTTCATTTCGAACATTCCTTTAGCCACAGAAGCCATTTCTGGCATAACTGGCGTTATATAAACAGCTTTGCCACTCGCTAGTTCCGACGCTGTTTTATCTGCAATAACATTGGCAGAACCTACACCTATGATTGACCCACACCACAGGAAGAGCAGTTGTGCAACGGACCATCCAACAACAGTTGGAACCAAAAGGAGCCAGCCGAATGTTGTTTTAACAAAATTGAAGGCATTATTCCCATCACCCTCTATAAACTTCCCAAGTTGCCCTGCCTGATGTAGTTTTTTAATACTGATTATCGCCATATAAATCAGCGCTAATATGGCGATAACCTCATTCACTGTGAAAAATACGTTATTTAACAACCCATCACCTGACGGACTGAAAGGATTATTTACCACTTCACCAAAAACGGTATGCAGCATCTGACGTGACAAATCACCAGACCGTTTAGCAGCCTCTGTAATACTATCAATTCCCAGATCTGCAGAATATGCCGGGGTAATGAAAAGCGATAGCGGCAACAATGCGACCAATGAGTTTCTTGACTTATTCATGCGCCCCCCGAATCTGGCCAGCTTGTTCAAAATTAAATGTATTGCGCACACCGTTATCGTTAATAAAATGTCTCAATGTACCGAATTCTTCTTCAGAATGGGCCTCATTGCGTAATTGCCAACCTAAAAATTCATAAGTCATTGCTTTTACGAACGAGTAGATACAAACAGCAAACATTAAACCAAGTGTTAATGTCACCTTCAGAAGGCTTACATTGTATTCAGTATTAACAATCAATTTTACACAGCCAGCGATTAAAAACAGGGCAACAAAAACAGCTATAAAGAAGCAACATAACCAATATTTTTTATACTTACCGGCTTTAGCTAGATGCTGTTCTAAGGGGATAGAACTCTTTTTAACAACATCCTCAAACGACTGATTCGAAGCTGATTTTTCGTCCGGAGCTTCCAAATTTTTGATTTGCTTCTTAACGAAAGAAGCCCGCTCATTGAGCAGGCTGATAGATTCCCTTAGTGATTTCCACATAAACTGAATATCACTAATTCCGGTAATATGATAAACCGCTTTTTTCATGCGGCCGGGGGATTTTGTAACTTCTCCCCCTGTTTTATTTTCGTCTGTCATTTTCTGGATACTCCCGCGTTCACACTCTCCAGCTGTGCTGCCAGCATCGGTTTGTATGTTTGATATGCGTCGTTCGCCAGGATCTGGCCAAGCAGCACATTTTGTTTCTCCAGCTGCTGTTTGGTTTTCAACACTAACCAGTTGTTCAGATTGGCGATATTGATTTGCTCACGCATCAAATCTTCGGTGTTCTTGTTGGTCAACGTCGCCTGGTAAGCAGGGTTGCTGTAACGGCGACCTACTTCGAATTCCTCAAACTCTCTGGCAGACATACGGTTAAGCTGTTTCGCCCTGTTACTGGCCGTCGCCTGGAAATAGGATTCGACTTCCGGCACTTTGCGCGCATCTGCAAGCGCGGCATCAGTGGCCGGGTTCGGTTTAGAGTTGGCGATCATTTCCATCTGAGGTTGTGCGGCCGCGTCGGTGAGCGCCTGGTATTGCTGAATCATGCCCAGGTAAATTCGCCCGCTGGCGCCTTTAACTTCCCCACGACTCAGCTGACGACCAGCACTGCGCAACGCGGTATTTTTCATATAGCGCAGCGCCGCATCTGTCTGCTCATCTGTAAACGTCAGATCAGGTGCCTTGCCTTCTTTGCCGGCGCCATAAAGCAACGAGCTCAGCGACGTATCTGCCCGCGGCATGTCAGATACACTTGGGCAGAATGAAGTCCCGCCAAATGCAGCATAATCCGAACTGTCGCAGTACTGGCTGTGAACTTCGGCCGTTGAAGATGCATCCACGTCGGTTGCGCGTGCCGGCACTTCAAAAATAGCCTTAACATCTTTCGCAGAACTGGCGCTTCCCAGCGTTCGCTGACCGCCAGCGGCCGCAGAGGATACCCCCGCGGCGCCACCGCCAATAGACTGCGCACATATATCATCCGGAACACGGTACTTATCCTGTGCCTGCAGCAGCCGGTCATTACGTTTTTGCTCGACTTCGAACTGTCGGTTAGTTTCAGCCACCTGCTGCATTAATGCTGCCTGGCGATCGCCCTGCTGGCTGATTGCCGTACCAATGTTAATCAGCGTGGCCTGGATATTACCTAACAGGCCATTAGCTGTGCTCAACGCCGGCATAACCTGCGTTGAGATGGGAATGCTGCTGTTAACGTTGACCGTATAGGCAAATGCTGACTGTACGCTGAAGGCCAGAATTGAAACGGCCATCACTGACCGTTTTGCTTTTCCGATTTTTATCATCTGAATCCCCTTCTCACATCAGAAATGATTTCTTTAGCGAGCTTCATCGCCATAGTTTGTGATTCTTCTTCAGAATCACGCTCACCACCCTGATTGACCACCATTTCATCAATGATACTTGATGCACTTCCCATAGGGAATCTATTTGCTAATTCTTCCCTTGCTTTTTTCGTTCCAAGCTCTTCATAAAGCACATCTCTGAGCGCTCTGTCTTTTGCAGATGAGTTCAAAGCCCAAAGCAGTTTTGGACCTAATGTGTTTTTCAGAATGTGGCAAATAAGACCACGTTTTGTTTTAAAAATACCGAGGAATGCAGTACCACTTCCGTCCGGATAAACCCCTTGCGGAAGCTGTCTGAAACGACGCAGGATATCGGCCGGGATGTTGATCTCTAATTGCTTCAGATACTCTTCATCCCCTTCCGTCAGGCGCATCATAAACAGGCTGTTCATGGTTTTAAGCACACTCGAAGGCATATGGCTCAGATACTGAGACGAGAACGCAGTACGGACGTTGAATTTACGATCTTCAAGGTCAGCGGTATTCAGCGCATTTTGGATAAAGTCGATGCCGGCAAAGTTATGACACTCATCATAAAAGGTATGTTTAACTTCTTCTGAAAGCTCCCTGATGCGCGCCTGGTGATATGCCCTGTACTGCTCCGGTAAAGCAGGAATGAAGGTTTCTGCGGACTGAGGCAGGTAGTAGTTACGCACAGCCATCTGGCGCGCAAAAAGATACATAATGCCGGACTTGAGCTTACCTGCAGGTGTCGTTCTGTCACCGAGGACGTTTTGCATATCCAGGATCGCAATGCGAGTCTCCGGGCTGAAATCATAAACCGTGATCCCAGAGAAAATGGCATACTCAGCTGCTGCAGCCTGGAAACAACGTGCAACGAAGCCTACTACAGGCTCACTCCCATTAACTTTTACGTCAGCGTATTGGTTTTTAAATGATTCAGTTTGTAGTTCAGCAATAAAATCGTGAATAGTTGGCACAGCATAACGCTGAGCAACCGTCGCAGCATGAAGATATTTTTTGGCAAACAGCTTATCAACGACTTCCCACCATGTAGCTCTTTCAAACCAGTCTTCACCGAGCTCTTTATCCAGACCTGATTCTTTCAGAGCTTCATTAATCACCGGGTCGTTATACTTAAACAAGTTAGCACTTGAATGCGCTTTTGCTTTGTATACGTTTGATACAACCTTACTGACGATTTGGCCAACGCTCATTGCATCTGGCGGCTGGCCAATTGCCGGATCAATACAGAATGCGTTAAGCATCTGCTTTAAGAATACTTCCTCAAACTGCGTCAGATACCTTGAACCTAACTGCGTATCGCAGATGTTAATACAGTGCGATTCGTCATTGTTCAGGGTGATACTGGCAATCTGGTGACGTTTCTCTGACGGCAGCTCAGCGCTAATCAGATCGGCGATACCTTTTGCACTGTAGCCCTTATCAATGATAGTCAGATAAGGCAGTTTTTTATCAGCCCGGTAAATCGAACTCAGGTTAAGGCGGTTGGCCAGCACGCTTTTACCGGAACCTGGAACACCGGTGATGACATCGGTAAATTTCTCCTGCAGGGGACTGGCGATTTGATAGGGGAACAGCTTGCCATCGAGCGTGATGAAGTTGATATTGCCTTTACCATGCCAGGGACTGGCCGGACGTTCAAAAGGTAACATCCGCAAGCCTTCACTCAACGGCGGATAATGCAATGAGCCAGGTGTGGCCGTCGTCAGCCCCGGAACGGATGCAATCAGTGCGCTACCTGGATTGCCATATGTCTTGGACACACCTGATACACCCCAGCCTTCAATCGCCTTAGTTAAAGCCGCCAGGTTGCGTTTGGCTTCATCCTTAGTGTCACCCCAGGTGGCAAAGTTGATGGCCATGATAGCCGTTGGATCGGTTTCGCTCTGGGCCCCGACATAATCCATATCACGCGCGATAGTACCGAGTGAGGGAATGAAACGAAGGAAAGAGACGATCACTGATGGCCAGAACAATGCTTTTTTGCCCCCGCCCATAAAGTCATATTTTATCCGGTACGGGATTTTCCGGTTAATCGCGTTGAATAACTGCTTAAATTTGACAGGGTGAAGTGGTGGCAACTCAAGGGCAACAGAACCGTAATACTTGCCATCGCAGTAAATCAGGCCACCATCTTCTTCCAGTTCCCCTTCCATGATCTGGATATTCAGCCGCGGCGGCAGCACTGAGTCGATATTGCCTTTCCGTGGAGCGCCATAGACTCGCAGATTTTGGTCAAACGGCGTGCGAGGGTACCAGTTTTCTGATGTTGAGTTCCGGAACAGCATCTGACGCATCATTGCGCCGGCGTGTTTGACATCGAGGACATCAACCAGAAGCCCCATCCCCGACTCATCATCCCCCTGAAGCATACCAATCAGCCGCCAAAGCATCGCGTCATGCGTGATCTTCAAACCTTCAAGCTGAAATTCGATTGGGTTCTGACTGAAGCGAGTCTGCGGGATATCCTTCATAACGCCGGCAGCTTTTGCCTGCTCGTTTTTAAGTTCATCCTTCGCAATCATCCCCTTCGAGGTATACAGCACGATGTAAGCGCGTTCACGGCTGTAATGGGCAGCGATTTTTTTTGCGTCATCGGCGATCAGGTCTTTAATGTCTATCTGCAGGCGCTCTATTGCTGCTACCTGCGGTTTATAAACATTATTCAGCTCTTCCTGGTTCTTGGTAAAGTCGCGCTCAAACACCACAGACAGCTTATGGCCACTGTTAATAAAGGAATTCGACAACGAGTTTGAAAGGTGCATGATGAAGTCATTAAACGACTTCTCGTCAAACGATGATTTAGCGCCCTGAATCTCAATAACGGTAAGAAAATCGTTGTTCTTCGTGGTCAGTATGTACGGAGCCCTGATTTCAGGATGCTCAACGCGATCCTGCGACGTAAGCCCTACAACCGTTGTCAAATCACAGTATTTTAACGAGTCATTTGACGTAAGATTGCGTGAGATACCTTCGATCACATCCTCAAAGAAAGAAATCATTTAAAACCTCTCTTACCCTTGTAAATTTCATTCCAGTCACTTACATCCGGCAATTCGTCTGACTCTGCGACAGAAGTGACAAACTCATCGTCAAAATTCATGGGAAGTAACTGATGGTGTTTTTTTATCAGGTGCAGTAAATCGTATCCATCATCACTGCCGGTTTCGTTTAGAACTACGTCAGTTGTACTGAGCAATATCTGTTTAAGTTTCTGTGCCTTTTCACGGTAAGAATCGTCCGTTGACTTTTCCGCCTTTGCAATTGAACGAAACAACAGGCTGTAGAGTTTTCGGTTTGTATTTCTCTTCAGCAGAAGTCCGGTTTGAGTCTCTAGTTTCATTTTCTCCGGGTGTTCGAGCGACAGGCATACAGAGCAAAGCATTCTCTCTTTCTGTCCATCTTCTGCGAGGGAGAAAACATCTTTGCTCTTTATCCCGCACACATGGCATCTGGCAGGTTGTTCATTCCTGGTGAGCTTAAAATCTTTCATGGGGGAACTCCGGTATTGGCCCCGCAAGGCGGGGCCGAAAGGACATTACAGGGTTGCGTCAACACCAACAGTTGAACCAACAGAAGAGATCCATGCGGTCAGGCCGACCAGACAGGCTCCAACAACCATTGACCAGAAGATGAAGCCGCCACTGATATCTTTCCCGCGTTTGTTTTTGAGCCACAGAGCAACAAGACCTACGATGAAGCAGACAACACCAACCACTTTACCAGCGGTAATCAGACCAGGCTGGGTACTGGCCATACCTTCCGTGAAGGTATTGATCTTTTCCCAGATAGTCGTTTCAGCTGCAGCCTCTTTGCTCAGCAATGCCAGCGGCAATACCACTAACGATTTTGCTACCGTTCCGCGCAGCTGATACGCTGCGATGGATGCAGATAACGCCTTGTCTTTGATAAATTTAACAATTTTCATAAAGTATCCTTTTTGATTACCAGTGAATGTTTAATGTGCTCTGCAACGCATCGAGCGTTTGTGTATCGAACATCAGAAGTAGTCCACATACAATTTTCACAATGGATGCCCCTCTCGTGCCCGAAGCTGACAGCTCCGTATGGCCCTCAAGGTAAGAGTCTTTCAACCCCTTAATACCCCTGTAAAAAAAGTATGCACCGAGAATTCTAACAATCCCCAGCACTGCGTTGACTGCTGCGGCTCCCATGCCAAACGTAGATTCGCTCGCATAACTGACGGGTCCGAAACTGACATCGCCAAATCCTAAAGTGGCACCGCCTGAGTTCATCTGTGCTTTCAGCGTGATGAGGCATACACAGAAGATGATCCCGGCAAAAATTCTGCCAACTTCAACACCTTTGGTAGAATGCCTGGCCTGCTTCCGCAGGCTCATCAGATATCCAATAACACCAATGATCCCAACGATTGCAGCGACACCTATGATTAGCCTTGTCAGCGGTTCCTGACCACCGTTAGCAACCTGAATTAATACCGATTCTAAATCCATAGTTTCGCCTTTTTAGGTCCTGATTAGCGGATAAGGCCTTTACTTGTTGTAACGATTCTATTTTCAGTATCGATACCTGTAATGGTGACTCCGCCAAGTTGACTTCCGACCTTCACAGCATACGTCTGGTTTTTGTATTTTACCCAAGCAAGATCGCCAGATAAATCATTAATTGAAAAACCTCTCAACAAAGGTAATGCCTGTGACGTTGCACCGGAAATTGTTCCACTCTGATTACCAAATGAAGGCCCATAACCAGCGGCTTTCATTTTCAGTTCCTGAACCTGATTGTTCAGATTTTTAATTTGTTCATTAGCGCTTTGTAACTGACTGGAAAGGATCATCATTCCATTTTTAGAAGTTGATTCTATCGCGTCCAGCCGTTCCTTTTGCTGCAGCAGAATCCCGGAAATCTGCTCGCGGAAGTCACCAGAATCCTGCCCTGCAGGGGCAGACTGTACGCGCGGACGTTGCGCTGAAGACTGGATCGCCCCATTCCCCGTCGCTGGCGCAGTATCACTATCGGAGCCCCCAAACAACCAGACTAAAAGCAGGATAGCGATGACAGCGATACCACCAATCCATGCATAGTCACTGATATTAAGCGGCTTTTTGCTCGCTTTTGCTGCTGGCGTCACTGTCGGTTTTGGCTTTTCAGCAGGCTTAGCAGACACCGGTTCCTGGGCAGGAGCTGCTTCGTTTTTATTGTCATCTTCAAACAGATTCATTATCAATCTCCTTAACGGTAATACGGGTTATTGGTGCCATACCCGTAGCCGGGGTAGCTTGGAAAGTTTTGCTGAGGGTAATTAGGAGCCGGAGGCTGAGGCATCTGCTGAGGTTGCACACTAGATAGTGTGGGAGTTGCTTGCTGCTGCACCTGCTCTGCAGAAGCATTTTCCATATTCTCGCCACAGTCGCTTTCATACACAGGCGCGACAAACTGGATGCCTATGAGTTGGTTACGGTCAACCGTAACCTGCTTAATCGGCAGGCGGGCTGCATCGTCGGCCAGGACACGCCCTGCTTGCTCACCCATCCCGCCAATAATGGTACCGGCAACCGCTTTGCCATCAGGTGTACCAGTTGAACGATATGCATTCCCGCCGTCAGTGATAATCATCTGCGAATTGCTGTCCGCATACAGCTGACCAGTTCGGCCTAATCCGTTAGCAACAGCCGGCAGAATAATACGGCTGAACCAGCGGTTATTTACATTTGAGGAAACGGCCGCGCGCAACGAGTCGGAAGCCACGCCATACGCATCGACCTTACACTGCACTCCGTTCAGCTCCATGCCGGTGAAGTGAATTCGAATACCATCGCCGGCAAGACGGTTTTGGCCAGAATAGAATTTGGCGCCGGCCTGCGCTCCAGTTGGAACATGGGCAATAGCAATACTGTTCTGATCGTCACTGTCCATCGCCGTATCCATTACTGCCGGCACAAGCGTGTAAGCCGATACAAGCCGGGCTCCTTTATCTTTGACCTTATTCTTCGCCCCCTGTTGTTTTTCAGCATCCGGCTTTTTGTTCTGCGGATAGACCGAATCGGTCCACCCTGAGAAGGTGCCGCCGTTCTTGTCATTACCCTCTGCTCCCAGAGGGGTTGCAAGAGCAACACCCGTGACAACCGGTGTTCTGGCCTGGTCTATTTTCTGCAGTAACGTAGCCACAGCTTTAGCCTGACGCTCACGCTCTTTCTGCTCAGCATCATTAGCCTTACTGTTATCGCCCGACTGTTTTGCTGACGATTCCCACGAATATTTTGGTGGCGGTGCTTTGGTGCCGTAATCAACGGCCACCGGGTTACTGGCTGACAACGTGGATATGAAACTATCCCCCGTGAGAGCCGCTTTTTCTGAGTTATCAGCATTCCACTCATTCAGCAGCTTGTTGTATTGGGGATCATTAGCTTTTTCCCTGCCAGTTTTCCCTTCCAGCCCCTGGGCCTTCACCTGCGACCCGCCCGTTGCCGGCTCATCTGATGAGCCAAACAACCAGTACCCTCCCAGAAGCGCCACAACTGCAGCGGCGCCACCGACGTAGAGCATCATTTTTCTGGTTTCTTTACCTTTATCTGTAGCCATCGTCGTTCCCCTTAATTCAGCTCAACTTCAACGTCACGCGCCTGACCGTTAACCGAAAAAGTCAGCACTGGTGTTGCCGGCAGCACGTAAACATGTGTGCCATCGATAGCGGAAAGCGTTTTTTCAAACTCATCCTGCAGCTGCATGTTACTTCTGACGTAGAGCTCATCACCGATCTGCCAGACTTTGGTACTCCCTGGCGCGTTTTTAAGTTTCAACCGCTGAGCATCTTCAGGCGGGATGCCATCGAGCACGCTCTGCAGCTGCTTGTCATACAGTGAGATTTTTTTCTCAGGAGTAGCGGTATAAACCGGTGTGTCAGGACTGCGCTTCGGGATACGGAGATCCAGACGATAATCAACATCAACGGTTTTTGATTTAACGGAGGGTTCTGCCCCCTTCACGTTAATAATGACCGGCGTAGCCAGCCCCTTCAGAAGCACTGTGATGTTCCCGCTGGCATAGGCATTGGTCGGCTGGATTGTGAATACCGCCGATCCTGGAATATAGCCAACACACAGTTCACCACCAGATGCACAGGGACTCGAATTATATGGAGGGGCGCCTAATACCCAGGGGTGTCCGGTTGCATCTGAAAACGTCACTGTGGTTGCCTGGTTTGGAAATACCCGTACCTGCGGAATGGATGCACCAGCTGACAGTGATACCGTCTGGCTTGAAATTCGTGGGATCGGCGTTAATGGTGAGGTTTTGGCCGCCGCGCTCATATCTTCCATTGCGCTGCGGGCAGACCGCACCTGACCAGGGGTAATAGGCTGGATCTGCTGCAGAACAGGTGCAGGTAACTCTTCCAGTGTCTGCGGATTAACATGAGTAACCTGCTGCTGTGGTGGAGGAATCTGCGGCATGGGTGCAGGAGGCAGTGCAGTAGTTGGCTGCTGTTGGGCCTGTGCCTGTGGTTGTTGGCCTTGCGCCTGCTGCTGACCTTGTTCCTGTGCTGTTTGCTGTGGAGGCTGTTGCACCTGTGACTGCTGATTTACGGGCAACCCGGAACTGGCCTGCTGCCATTGAGCAATATCACCACCAGGCACAGCTGGCGCCGTTTGCTGCGGCGCTCCATTACCAGTCGGCGCATCAGCTGCAGATACAGAATTTGCCGAAAACAGTGCGGCCATAAGTACAGTTAACAGTTTAATCTTCATGATTGACCTCAGTAGTTCCGGGGTTTGAGAATGGCCTGTGCTACTTGAATACCCCGTGGATCTTCGTCTTCTTTTACGCGGCGTACCTGAACCATCAAATCGTAAGGTTGCGGTCTGTAGTCCTGAGCCTGCCCAACAAGCTGAACAGTCACCGGAATGCGGTATTGCCAGGCATAGGTTTTGGTGCCACGGATAAGACCTTCCGTGATCAGGGTTCCAGGAGTTGTGGAAAGTTTTACGTTCAGACGTTTTTCACTGATATCTTTCAGCAGCCCACTATCGGACAGCGCTTTACGGAAACTAACGTACCCTTCAGCGCTAAAATCGCCGCGGACGCTGGTTAATTGGTTTTCGTAATTCACAAAGTTCAGTGAAAGCGATTTGATCATTGTACGGTTGGCAAAGTCCATCACCTCTTCCGCCGTGTAAGCGGGTTCATCGGTTGGATGAACTTCTGTGATCATGCCCCCATTCGTTGCAATATATTTGGTTTTTTTCTGGTGAAGCCAGTAACCCTGAAGACCAATGATAATGATTGCGACTAATATGATTAGCGTTTGAATCAAAATTACTTTTAAACCATGTTTCGATACGATTTCTTGTACCGTTCGGTTACTCTCTTCAGCCAGAGCTGGAGCAAGGGCGTTGCTGTCATCATCAACGACTGAGTTTTGATCCGAGTCAGTTTGATCCATAATATTTTCACCATTTTGTGTTTTCATAGAGTTTCTCTTTTCAAAAGTTTGTGTTAGAAAATCACGCAGATCGTTAATGAACAATGAGGTATACATGAGCGAACATAATGATTACGAATCCTGTGCAGTTATCATGTGCGAACGACGAAAAGCCACCGCCGTTTTGCGCAAAATCCCGCCAGAAAACCTTGAACAACTCATTAATATGTGGTCCGACATTGCACAGGGAATGATCGAGAAATTTAAGGAAGAACAGAAGGCCACTGAAGAGAAAGCCGCAGCCACAAAGCGGTTCATGGAAGAACACAATATTACGGCTGATGAAGCTCTCCAGATCTTCGAAAATCTCTTTGGTCCGTCCACGAAAAGTAAATCCACTTTTGGAAAAGTGAAGTACCGGATCGAAGTTGATGGAAAGTCCATAACCTGGACAGGAAAAGGTCGCCGACCTGCAGCGTTTGCCGAGATGAGCGACGATGAGCTCAAAAAATATGAAATCAGCTGAAGACTGGCTGCATACTGTCAGACGTTTCATGAATGAAGATTCGCTTGATACGTATGTAGACTCAAAACGTGATGTTCTACCTGCCACAGAATTTATGCGTTTACTAACCGCGGCGGAACACCGCCGCGTTGAAATACGAACCGGCAAGCTATTCGATAAAATCCCGAAAGGACTCTTCCGGTAGTTACAAATGGAACGGGAATGCATCACTGTTTGCATCCTCACCACTTCCACTCGCAGCTGCCGGATTGTTTAATTGCACATTTTTAGAAGATGCGTTGGGCAGGATACCTGACGTATCTGGCAGTCGGGATGAAATCGTTGACCACGGGTCCAGCGTCGTATTAGTCAGGCTCCCCCACTTCTCATTAATCTTCGATTTAACCGTATTGCATACCTCATCCTTCACCTTATCAATAATGTCGCTGATAGACGGAAACTGTGGGATTTTAAGTGATACCGATAGCGACCCCAGGCACTGTCCGAGAGAATCAGACGTACTGGATTCGCTTTTTGCGGCGTTGTTAATCCTTTCCACTTCCTGCTTATAGGCAGCATCTGCACCAGCTTTTGCCAGTTCGTATGCTGCACAGGTCTGTGTTGCCGCAAATGAGCTCACAGAAATGCAGGAAAACCCTACTGCAACGAGTAGGGTTTTTGTTTTATGGCCGAGGCGCTGACTTTGCGACTGGTGCATGAGTCTGTTCTCTCCTTTCATCATCTTTTCTTTTTGCAGAATTTGAAGGATGAAAAAGCTGCTTCATTACTGTTTTGTTTTTTACCTCATCTGAGGCCGCTTGTAAATGCTGAGGCTGTTTTTCATTTGCAATTGTGTTTTTGTAAAGCAAATTTTTACCCCCCTGATCTACATGTCCATAACCATGCAAAACAATTCCACTTTCGGCATTTTTATTGATTGCTGAAAGAGTCATATACGTTTTCCAGTTTCCGTCTTTATCAATACGCTTGTTCACTTTTCCAATCACGCTATGGTACTCACCGGACTCCTTATCCTTTGCGATCCCCTGCATGAATCCTTTACGCGACTCAACAAGGAAATAATCTGGGCGTTCGCCTTTTTTATGCGGTGCGATCAGCAAAGGTGTACCCGCGGTTTTTGACTCTTGAGGGAGTTTATAGCCTGTGGGCTTTGTCATGCTTTCTGGAGCTGGCTTACCATTAGGCAAGAACCAGTACAGTTCTTTTTCAGGCACGGCCTCACGGCTGAGATCAACACCGGTAATCTGCTGAATTGTTGTGCGGAGCTTCTGGAAGGTTGCAGCATCATACGGAACCAGTTCAGAAGGCTTATAGGCCTGTTCATTCCCTGCTGTTGGCTGTGGGTATACAGGCTTTACTTCCCACTCATTACGTTTGGTCTGGATAGTTTCATAACGAACGATCTTGTTGCTTTCATCACGGACAGGTGCATTCACCTCAACATCCACAAATCCCAGCTTTCTGACTGTAACAAGACGTTCTGTGTCTACACCAGCATCTTTAACCGCTCTCTCAAGGTCTTTCCCCCAGAGTGTCTTCTCTCCATGTTCATTTTTGAGGGTGACAAAGTAGTTCATGGATTCATCTTCTTTCCACTCATACTTAGCACGTCCATGCGCGACGATAACGCCTTTCTCCCAGGGTTCACCTGCAGCTTTATCTTCCTTTTGAGTATCAGATGCATTCTGCTTCTTCGGCTGCACAGAGGCCGATTCTTCCCAGCGCATTCCATTCTGCTGAACTGATGAATTTGTCTTTTCGTTTGCCCCTTCCTGCTTATTCGCATTTGAATCAGCAACATTTTCTTTTGCCGTTTCTTTTGCTGTTTCATTTGCTTTTTTGAGTTCGAGCAATTTAACCCTTTGTTCTGGGTTAGTCAGTTTCACCTCAATGTTGTATTCACTGATAAGGTTAAACACTCGCTCTTTAAATTCGTCACTGCCGGTGATTTCAATACCACGATGATGTTGCTTATCCGCGGTTAGAACGGCCGCCAGGATCATCTCGTCACTCTGGCTGGCTTCAGGGGTAGCCATACGCAGATGTGAGCCGTAATCGTAAAACGCATCCTGTCCATCAAGCGTATACGCCGTATAGTCTTTCTCTGCTCTGTACCCAAACCGGGCAATTAACCCTTCCAGGTCTATACGTTCTTTTGGGGGCGTTTCTGCATTATCGTTGGTTGCCCAGCGTATGCCGTTTTCCAGTTCTTCGTTTGTTTTTTTCTTCTCCTCGGTTTCATTTTCAGCCGGGGCGGTATTAGCTACAGATTCGCTGGGCGCTATCCTTTCAGGCTTTTGCTGAGCGGAGTCAGTTGTTTCACCGCCAAAGGCCATCATAGCGGCATACGCCTCAAGATCACTGGCGCTATTACTCTCTTCATCATCGCCGTCTCGATCTGTTGGTGCGGTGTATTCCGGTTCAGCAGCTGCAGGGGTGCTGGACACCGGCACAGCTTCCTCCGGTTCGGCAGCTGCAGGGGCGCTGGCCACCGGCGCGGTTTCCTCCGGTTCAGCAGCTGCAGGGGCGCTGGCCACCGGCGCGGTTTCCTCCGGTTCAGCAGCTGCAGGGGCGCTGGCCACCGGCGCGACTTCCTCCGGTTCAGCAGCTGCAGGGGCGCTGGCCACCGGCGCGGTTTCCTCCGGTTCAGCAGCTGCAGGGGCGCTGGCCACCGGCGCGACTTCCTCCGGTTCATCAGCTGCAGGGGCGCTGGCCACCGGCGCGACTTCCACCGGTTCATCAGCTGCAGGGGCGCTGGCCACCTGCGCGGCTTCCACCGGTTCATCAGCTGCAGGGGCGCTGGCCACCGGCGCGGTTTCCTCCGGTTCGGCAGCTGCAGGGGCGCTGGCCACCGGCGCGGCTTTTTCAGGATCTGCAACGGCAGCGCTGTCAGTCGAGCTGTGATTAACGTCAGTAATGTTCGGGTTATCAGTCGGCATAGTGTCTACCCTGTTCATTTGATTAATGGCTCCTTCTACCTGCAATCTGACTTGCTCCAGCCCTTCAGAGACATGCAAATCGTTGTAGTCAGTAAGCCCTTCTTTCGGGTTGCTAAAGGCAGGGACCAGAACATGGCCGGCAGTCAGCTCTGCAGCTTCTGTCGCTTTTTCTAGCCCAACGTTCTCGTCTTTATAAATGTCATTGTCAGCAAGGAAGTAATGAGTGCTGTTTGGAAAGGTGTCTTTCAGGCGGCCAGCAACTTCCACCATGTTGCCGGCATTAACCGTCATGATCACAGGCTGATTGATGGCTTCGCTGATACTGGCTGCTGTCGCATATCCCTCGGCATAAAGCAGGTTGTCACCATCCTTCAGTTGACCACCCACAACGAAAAAACTCCCCCATGCCTGGCCGTCTTTTTCAAGGTGTTTACTACCGTCGGACCAGATGCGCTCAAGGGTCCTGAACTCGCCATCAGCATTAAACAGAGGGATCACAACGTTGCCCCGCTCATCAGCTTTAAGGCCGTTAGCGGCAATGACCTGTTTGTTTTTCAGGTATGCCAGATCTCCCGTGGCATCCGGAAGCCGGTTATATTCTTCCATCAACCGGTTAGCGGTCTGATCAAACTTATCCGCTTGCGCTGCAGCTCTTTGTTCACGCCTTGCCGCAGCATCAGCACGGAGCATGGCCATTTGTTCAGGGTTAGGGGCTGCGCCGGTAGATACCCATTTCTGAATTTCACCACCGTTCTTATAGTCCCTGTACCACCCTGCAGGTCGGCCATCCAGAAAGGCGGCATACACCCCCTTTCTTGAACCAGCTTTACCGTCCACGGTATCGACATAATGCTTCTGGCCATCGAACTCTATGGGGTCTTTGATAATGGCACCGCGCTCTTCAAGCCACGCCGTAAATTCATCTTCAATGGCCTGAATATCCAGGGGCGGTTCTTCGATCACTTTATTGGGGTCAAAAATCCACTCTTTCAGCCGGCTCAGGTTGGCCCCCGGCTGTGCATACCACACCTTTTCTTCCTTCACGTAGTCCAGAGCATTACTGCCATCAGCCAGTTTGCCGGCCGCACGTATTGCACGTTGGCGATCGTCAAAGGGAATACTCAGACGGGTTCTTTCAGTTGCAATTTCAGGTTTCGCCATACTGTCTACCCCTGTAGTTATGTGTTATCGCTGAGAGCGCCGGTACCACCACGGCCGCCCGGTAAGTTTTTTCCCGCGGATAACCCGGAGAATGACCTGGTACAGCACCGGTAACGTGTAGCCCATCATGGCCAGCAGAAAGTAAAAGAGAACCACACAGGTGCAGATAACAAAGGTTTTTACTGACGGGAACGGAAACCAGATGAAGTACACAAGAAACGAGATAACAGGCACACCAAAAACCGTCAGTGGCCGGCCGGCATAACGCCATTTGTTAATGTCCATACTTGCCCTCTTTTAACGCCAGATAGTCCATATATCCTGCGACCTCGATGACTTCCGCTTCGTCGATCAAACCTTCCTGGTGCATTGCCCAGGCGTTCTGAATCAGACTGCGGTTTTCAGCGATCAACAGGTCGTCGATGTAGCGGCCCCACTTGCTGTAATCAACGTCATAGAGTTTGCGGCGCAGGCTGTTATCAATGACGAGATATTCACGGACAGCCTTGCGCCGGCCGTCTTTTGTTTTAAGCAAGCGTTGCACGATGATGTAAGAAAGGATACTCAGCAGGTCAAAGGCGGCAGCTTCACGCATTTCCGGCGGATAGTTCTGCAATGATCGGGAAATGGCTTCTCCGACCGTTTTGACGTGCAGTGTGCCAAGACAAAAGTGGCCGGATTTACCTGCCAGTACAGCAGCTTCAAATGACAGGCGGTTAAGGAGCTCACCAACCCCCATAATCTTCGGAGAACGACGGAGCCCGGAGAGAGTGATAAAATTGTGGAAGGAATCAATATCGCGCCCAATCTGTGACTGTGCCGGCGCCGGCGCAATCCAGTCTCGACTTCCCAGGCGATACTCGATGGGATCTTCAACCGTGATGATTTTCCGGTCCTGGTACGTTTCACCGCAATACTGGAAGATGCTGGCCATCAGGGTTGACTTGCCCGATCCCGTCTCGCCGCATATCAGTCCGAGGCCGGCAGCCGGCAACAGAGAATTAAACAGGTCCGGCTCAATACCCATTTGTTTAAGCTGAGGAATAACCTCATTCAGAACACGGAGTGTCAGAGACATTGCCGCTTCTGTTTTATAAATATCGGCCTGAGTAAAGTTCGCGCGGAACCGGCGGGTTTCGCCGCGGCCGAGTCCAATCGTGCCCGCTTCATCACCTCTTAGCTGGATAGCGGTATTAACGACCGCAGCACTTTTCAGCGTCCCTTTGATCTCCTGACCGAACACCTTATCAACGGTACGTTCCAGCTCCAGGTTGTCGAGCGGGTAAGATGTCATGGGCAACTGGCGCCCATGACGTTCTACCCAGATTTTATCTCCGCCCTGCAACAGAATATCGGACACTTCATTGTTTGAGCAGTGTACGAGAAAACGTTCCAGCGTCTGGGGCGTCAGCGTTGGACCAAAATTGAATGCTTCCATCTACTGCCCCTTAACGTATGGTCGGTTTCCAGCTGCGTTTGTTGATGTCAAACTCAGCTTGCTGCTTCATACGTTTCGTTTTATCGCCCAGCATGAGGCGGTTTTTATCCCCTGTAACTGTTTGCTGCTGCTGTGTGATGACTGGAGCCTTAATCATGCCCTGCTGCAGTAGCGTGCTGTAGCGCAACATGCCGGTGTAATCCCGTGTGAGGCGATTGAAATTAGCAGTGAATATCTCATCAGCTTTTTGGCGACCGTCAGACCAGCCCAGCGCGACAGCTTTTTTCCAGATATCACGTTGTTTCCCGTCCTTCGGCATTGCAGCCGGTTCAGGCAATTCGATCCGCTGCGCCATCAGCCCGGTCAGAAGATAGCTTTTCCAGGTCGGCGGGTTACTGACAAAGCGCGCCGGCACCACAATGTCATAGGCACGGTTGGCCGTTCGGATTTGCTCATTGGTAATGTGTGCAACGTCTTTAGCTTCAGCAATGACCGGAGGCAGGTAGCCTTCAGAAGAGATCAGCGGCTGGAACGAATACATGTAATCAAGGTTGCTGCGCTGATTTTCCAGCGCGGCGCGAATTTCTTTAGCGCGTTCTGCCTTTCCGCCGCGAAATCCAATGGTGTGCGCTGCGTCGTTTAGCATACTGCCAGTAACATCGGCCTCATCGTCACTTTGGCTTGGCGGGTCCATGTAGTAATCCAGGCCTTTAACATCGGAGTCGTCCGCGCGTGCAACGTTCGCAGCAAGCAGCGGTAACGTCAGAAGCACGATCAGTTTAAGTTTCATGGGCGGGTCCCTCTGAGGAATGAACCTTTCTTCGATGGTGTGAGGTAAAGCAGCTGCAGTTCACCGGGTTTCTGGTTGATGGTGGCACGGTACTGCGTTTGTTGTCGGATCAGGGTCAGCAACTGTTCAAACGTAACCTTCGAACCACCAACATCGATATTGAGTGGAAGCGGTAACTTGATCCCCTGACTGGTGAATTGAAGGCCACGCTGTTTAGCCAGTTGCTCCAGTAATTCGTAAGCATCACCCTGCCAGCTCACACGAACATACTGACTGTTTGCATTGATAATGGTAGGGAATTTGTAACGGGTCCTGTTAATGGCTCCAGCCTGGTAAAGCTCATCCTGTGCGAGTTTTATCTTAATGGCTTGCTCACGCAATTCCTGATCTACCAGCTGCTGTGCAGAGATTTGTTTTTCCTTTTCGCTTTGAGAGGCACACCCGGCAAGAGCTAACACAGAAACGGCCGCGAGGACCGTTTGCATTTTGATTTTCATTTCTTACTCCATTTTACTTCGGATTGAATTTGTCGTCGCTTTCACTTCTGAATTGCATTTCATTTTTACTATTATTTTGCTCACGAATCAAACGATGTTTCTCGTTTTGAGCATACGCCTGCTGAGCGGCATCTGTGAAGGTAATGCCCTGCGCGACAGGGTGATTGTGGTTCACAGCTGCATCGACGATACGATTACAGCACAGTTCCTTAAACTCGCCGTCACCATCAACACGAACAGATTTGGCTTTACCAGCAATCGTTAATGCAATTGCAAGGTCAGCCGTTTTCTCTTTGTCGATTCCATTACTTTCTGTCAGCACAATATGACCACGATCAGCCGCTACCGGTTTACCGTCGCGCTCAAAGATAACAGTACCGTCTTTCAAAAGCCGTGGCTTGACACCATGACGTGCTGAGGCCATTACGGCCACATCATCACGATCATGACTGGTGATGGCGTTAAAGGTACGGTTGAACCCGATCTGCTCAACCAGTTGCTGTTTATACTTCTCCTTCTTCCTGGAGGAATAGGCAAAGCCCCTCATTTGGCTGAGCGCTGCCTTATCACCCTTCAGTGCTTCCTGTTCGACCCACTCCCGGTAAGAAAGCCGTGGGTTAGCCGCCCTGAAGCCGTTGCGTTCTTCACGCAAGCTAAGACGCAGATTGGCAACCGCCTGCAGGCGTTTGAACTCAGCCAGGTTGTACATCAGCTTTCTGGTATGAGGATCTGAAACAGAATGCCGGACGTTATTTTTCACCAACCGGGTATGTTGGGCAATTTTCCGGTATTCATCGGCGATGCGATCCTTATCCGGAGAATATATCGGTAAATTGTTTCGGTAGGCGCGATAGCGACCCTTGAGCAGCATTCTTTCTTCTGCGCGCTCAATTTTACGCTGCAGACGTTTATTGGCATCTCGACGATAAGCACCAGGGGTATATGCGGTTTTAAATACCGATACTTTGGCCGGTTCAATATGTGAAGGCTGGTATTCACCAAAGCGCTCTTCCATCGACTTCAGGGTATATTGCGCCTTGTTAAATACCAGACTCGCCTTAACAGCCGTCTTCTGGTTTTGATGTTCGTGGGTAATGACGTAGCCCTTTTTCCCCTGTGCTTTTTCGACACGAAGACCGATGTCTGCAAATGTCTTATGCACATCATCCCAGCTTTTGGCTTCACGAAGCCCAGCTGAAACATGGATCAAGTTTTGACGACTACCGCCTACCTGTTCATCACCAACGATATAGCGATAGAGCGTTTCAACCCCCTCTTTATTCTCCATCTTGTTGATGCGATCGAGTGAGCGCCAGTTGCCCCGCTCTTTCTTGCTGTGAGGGTTCCGGACAATCTGTTGACGGTCATTAACCACATATGCACCGTTTGAATGGGACCAACCATTCTTCAATTCCAGTAAGCGGCACGCCTGATGAAGAGTGTCTTTGGTAAAGCTCGATGAGGCTGCTTTATATGTCTGGGGATTGATGCGGTTAACAGCAACATGCACATGCAGGTTATCTGTATCCCGGTGGATGGCAGCAACATACTGGTGATCGGACATGCCCATCGATGCCAGTGTAAACTTCACCGAATCGAAAACCTGATCATCATTCGGCTTTTCATAGTCAGGCCATGAGAGAACATAGTGCATAACTGGATCTTTACAGCGTGTGCTTTGCTGAGAAACTGAATTCATTTCCTGTGCTGCACCATCGAGCGAGAAGGTATTGTACTGGCAGGTAACATCACCAACCACAACACGCTGTACACCTGGCTCAACATCCACCGGTGTGCTGATCACTTTCTGCTTACGGGTCAGGTAATTGTTTAACCCTTCGAACATATCTGATTTAACAGCCAAAGCCGTCTCAGGAGTAGGCTGAACTGTATCAGTCAACTCCTGAGACGGCTTGTCTGCCATGTACTTAATCAGCTGACCAAAGCTGGACTTTTTGTCCCTTCGGCCCTCAATGATTTTAGGTATCACCATCCATCTCCTGTTGCAGTTTCTGTGCGGCCTTTTTGACCTCGATCAGAATCTCTGAATACTCCTTGCTATGAACTCCGGCACCTTCGTTAAACAGATGTTTTTGAAGGGCTGTTATCTTTACAAGAGCGGCAAGTGCATTGTAATTGCCTTTCGATTGAATGCGCTTTCCAAGCCCAGATTTGATAAGATATTGACTAAGACTAAGCCCTGCTTCATGGGCCTTTTCGGTGAGTTTAGCTTTCACTTCTGTGGAACATCTCACCTGGATTCGATCGTCTGTTTTTCTGCTCTCGCTACGGCTCATCAGATAGCTAACCTCGTTAGGGGGTGTCGGGGCTTGCCCTGACCAAGACGTTTTTGGACGGCCGCCGCGTGTCGGCGGTACTCCAAAAACACATCTTGTCCCGTACTTAAATACCTCATTGAATTCTACCATCGGCGAGGTTTGAAAGCCAGCAGCGAAGGGCCTGGCAGGCAGAGCAATTGAATCGTGCCGGGCATCATGTAAAATCACCCGAATAGCCTGGGTCGATTTTCTCCGGTTCGGCATGGCGATTTTGACATTATTGGGAGGGCATATGCCTGCAAAAAAGAAAGCATTTTATAGCAGTGAGGACATCGGAAAATTCAAAAGCATTCTCGACGACTTGCCTGATGTGACGTCGGAAAGGCTTGAGAAAAAGCACGTACTCGACGAGCTTAAGTCTGACATTAAGAAGCTGAAAGATTCGAAAGGATATGAAGATAAAGAGATACTGAAATTCCTCAACGATGCGGGTTTTTCAGACGTTACATTACGTGATATCAAGGACATTACTGCCGGACGAGTTGGAAAAAAAAGAACCAGCAACAGCCGAAAAAAAATCACTGGAGTTGACGAAGAGCAGCGCACACAAAATAGCTCTACCGCTCAGAATCCTGACGCTTCAGGTCCGCAGTATTAACCTTCACCTTTCACATATAGCATCCCACATTATGATATAGCTCCCGGCCTGTCAGGCCGGGCATGGGTGCTGCCTGTTCGTGTAATTGTGCGTGCATACTTGTCACCGTTCCGGTGACAAGGGCACTCATTGGCCGGAAAAAAATTTTCCGGTTCCGCTGCGATGCAGCGCTCAATGGTGCGCACGTTCAGGGCCACGATCCGCCCTTGATCCCGATAAATTTACAGGGAAAGGAGTCCGGGCAAGGATATTAAAAAGGGGCGCATACAGCGCCCCTGAGACAGTTACAGATTACATTGCGGCTTCTTTAATCCGCCGGAACACTGCCAACCAGAAACGGAAGTGATCCCATTGCGCTGCGTTCATCGGATGCGACTTTGTTTGCACTCCGTTTGCGACATCTTCAGCATAGTGTATAATCCACAATGGCATTTTGAACCTCACAATTTAAATTGCCTACCCAGCCGGATTGTTGGCGCAATCCGGCACCTTTTCTGGATTTCAATGATTCATCACCTCCTTCACATCCAGAACCAAAAAGTTATCGTTAGCGTGACGCTGCCCTACGATGAAAACAGCATCAAAGCGACTTACTGCAACTACGTTTAGTTTGCCTGTAACCTCCTTTCCGTTGATGTTGATGGTTTCATAGAGCACCTCGTATTCCTTCGCAGAATCGGAATACTTCTGCTCTTTCCAGTTTTCTATCTGTGCGATCAGCTCCGGGGCCAGCTGCTGACGAACACGGTTTAGTTCATAGTCACGATTGAGAATCAGGCGGTAATCTTTAATTAGCTGGTTGATAACCTTGTTCTCATCCCACTCGGATAGCAGTGGGCACTGTTCGCACTGTATAACACCATCTTCAATCAGTTTTTCTCTGATGCCATTAACTACCTGTACAGCACTTAATTCACTGTCGTAGTTCTTTTTAATTTCTTCGCTTCCCGGATATACCATAGCGACATCATTAAAATGGCTTACGATTAATTCTGACACAATAAGGGTATAAACCTCATAAGGGTATAAGGCCGCCATAATATTCTCTCCACGTTATTTACAGAGCGTTTTAATCAATATCCACTTTTAAACTTCACGATTATTATACGTCTAATGAGCCATTTCAGGCAAGAAAAAAATGCCCCTTTTCGAGGCAAATTTTTAACCGGTTTACCACTCCCAAACGGTCAGTTCTGGCACCTGTTCCGCATCCCGGTCAAACCAAATCCAGTCGAACCCGGCACCATTTAACGCGGCTATATTATCCAAAGCACTTGCACTGATCCCCGCCCTGGTTAATTCCACTCGCCATTGTTCAGTAGCAGAAATACGCAATATCCACCCATAGCGATTTTTCTCGATCCAGAACAAACCTTGACCGGACAAGTCATCGTTACAGACCTTGTCCAGTAGTTCCGCGTCTTCTTTTTTTACATGGCCGGTACTGACGACCGCCACCCGATATTGTTCACTGATATTCATACTCCCCCCTCTGGATTGGCGGCCCGCGTCCTGCGGGCCGTTCTAACTCAAATACTCACTGCGGGTAATCATTCATATCCGGGAACGGCGGTTCATCATGATTTTCAATGCCTCCCTGGCCTTCTGCACTGGTGTTACGTGGCCCAGCTCCCGGCAGCATCTGCATTTCGCCGTTATTATCGATCACAATTTCCTTATTGCTGCGCATTTTGCCGTCTGTCCCTTGCCATTTGTTATTACGAATGCGCCCGACAAAATACAGCATCATACCCTTTTTGAAGTACTTCCCAGCTGCTTCGGCTTTCTTTCCAAAAATGACAATATCATGCCATTCCGTTTCTTTTTGCTCCTTCCCTTCGTTGTCGCTGTAGCTGATTTCTGTAGCCAGCGTCAGGCTCGCAATGGCCGTTCTGTTTGGGGTGTAACGCACTTCTGCATCTTTGCCAGCACGCCCCATCAGAATCACTTTGTTTTCGCCACGTTTCCACATAATACACCTCATATATTTGATGTTTATCAGTAAAAAATGGGAGGATTAAGGGGGATTTCTCCCCCTCTTTTTCAGTAAAACTTCACGTTCGATTTCAGGGCTTTTTCAAAGTCTTTTACAAAGGAATTTGCAAAAGTGTAATCACGATGAATAAGCTGTTTTGTTTTAGGATTTCGCCACTCAACCTGCACTGATTCGGCTGAGTATTCGATCACCTCGATTTGATTTTTCACACCGAGATAATCAGCAATTGCCATTACGGCATTCACTTTTTTTTGGTCTGCTTCTTTCATTTCAACTCCTTCGCCAGTCGGGGCGCTACCGCGAAAGACTCAACTGCCTTTCGATGTAATAATTATACGTCTAATGAGCCATTTTATCAACTCATCAGACGTATTTTTTTTATTTAATTTTGTTCAAATATGAACATCAAATGATGCCAGACATCTAACCTAATGGCTTGAATTTGGCCTTGTTGTAGGTGATCCGGTAGTCTTTGCACTTCCCGTTCTGCCGCAGGAACTCCAGCGAGACAACGTTAGCAGCGGCAAAATTGATGCACATAATGCTTTCCAGCGCCTCGAACAGGTCGGCTCCATTGGCAAGCGGAAACCACAGATCGTTGTCGCTACCGCTTAATTTTTCATGCAGACAGAAATGCACAGCACGCACGCCGCCAAATTCCGTAACCAGCACCGTATTGCTGGCGCGAATATCAGTTAGTGTTAACATTTTTCCCCCTGTCAGTATTGGCCCCCTCACGGGGGCCGCCGTTTCAGTCAATCGCGCGGTAAATCAAACCGGCTTCGGCGTGCTGGTCGGCATATAATTTGAGCTTTTCCTGCTGGGTGATCAGCATGTCGCAGATGTGCTGATAGCCTTCATCATGTGCGTGCCAGATCATGTGGTTCAGGGTGAACAGGGTCAGCACGATACCGGTAGCTTCTGCGGACAGTTCCCCTTCGAACCAGTTACCGCTAACCGATACCGTGAAGCGCTCTGCGCTCAGTGGGTACATGAAGCCGCTACCGCAAGACAGTTCGACGAACTCCCAGGAACCGCCTTGATAATCGACGCAGAGAGAGCGTGCGAGGTTGTAGACACCGGCCTCACCTGTGAGATACCAGGCGCCGAACAGACGTGGCAGAAAGGCCATGCGGCGGTTATTGGGGATAATGCGTGCAGTGATGGCGGGTTGATTCAGTTCAGTAGACATTTTCTGTACTCCTGCGCCAGTCGGGGCGCTACCGTCGAAAGACCGGATTGCCTTTCGATGTGATTATTATACGTCTAATGAGCCATATTAATCAAGCAAAAAATTCCCGCCTGCCTGAATATTTTCAGGCGGGAGAACTCTTTCCCCTGTCCATTTTTGGGGGCAGGATCACGCCTGCCCCCTTCTGATTCACATGATTACTATGACTTTGTTTCAGCGTTAAAGTGTACGGCGGCGATCCTGAC
This sequence comes from Citrobacter europaeus, assembly GCF_037482245.1. Lineage (NCBI taxonomy): Bacteria > Pseudomonadati > Pseudomonadota > Gammaproteobacteria > Enterobacterales > Enterobacteriaceae > Citrobacter > Citrobacter europaeus. Next base: position 35,394 of record NZ_CP148085.1, on the reverse strand, counting down.
CAACGGGATCACCGCGCTTTCTTCATCGAGCACACGAAAATTTATCGCTTCCCCCAGGTGCATCAGGTTAGCGATAAAATCAACGATGATTTCGGAAACCGGGTGTCCGTCGCAGTCCTGCTCATTCAGGCGCGCAAACAGCGCCAGCGCCTTAGCGGCCTTGATTGCCCGCTCTTCGTTTTCTTCGTCCATACTGCCGAAACACCATTGCCCCTTTTCAATCAGGGCCAGCGTGTCGTAATAGGCTTCATTCTGGGACATGTTTTTTCCTCCTGCGCCAGTCGGGGCGCTACCGTGAAAGTTCGCTGCGTTACTGCGTGAATTAGCCGTTAATCACCTTCGTGATGCACTCCAGCGCCTCAGACTCCTGCGGATAAAGTCGGCGTGCAGCTCCTTCACCAGACTGGATTTCTTCCAGCCGGATAAACTGCGCCGCCAGCGCCACGACTTTTTGCAGCGCCTCGGCATTGACCTCTATTTTTCGATCGCGGGCGGCATCTTCGCGCACCTGCTTTGCCAGGCTCCAGACGGTATCTTTTCCGACGCCATAACGGCTGTGTGAACTGCATTCCGCGATTTCTGCCAGAACGGCTTCGGCCTCATCGTCAGTGAGGTTCATATCACTGGTGCAGTCATGGACATCTTCAGCAGTCCAGATCAGCAGGCTGATCCGCTGCTGTGGATCAAAACTATCGAGAAGCCTTGCGCAAATTTCATTTACGTTACCGTGCATTGTAAAACTCCTGCGCCAGTCGGGGCGCTGCCGCGAAAGACCGGATGCCTTTCGATGTGATAATTATACGTCTAATGAGCCATATTAATCAAGCGATTTTTCACGCTCATAGCTGCTACAGGCAACGCTGTAGCCGTTTGCATCCAGTTCTGAAGGCCAGTCGTCACGCCCGCAACCTGACAGCAGGCAGGCGCTGAGGTGCCCAGGGCGATAGTCGAGATGCTGGCATGAGGCGCAAAGGTCATCATCTGAGATTGAGCGGCCTGCACAGATAGGCGGCGCTCCATCAGTGGGAATTTCTCGAATATGCAGCGTTGTCACTTTTTTTACTCCTGCGCCAGTCGGGGCGCTGCCGGTTAGGGATGCAGGGGGCTGTCGCCCCCTGCGGCGGTTCAGTCCTTACCTTTATCCTTCATGACTTTAATCAGCCCGGTAATGGCTGTAATGAGGGCGGCCACGGCCGTGATAATCTGAGGGAGGTTATGGAGGATTTCAGAAGAGGTCATAATGCACCTGTAAGGCTGTTTAGGAAGGTACTGATTTGAATCAGTAAAAACATTATACGTCTAATGAGCCATATATGCAAGCAAAAAAACGCCCCGTGTAGGGGCGCTGTGATTATTTTACATACTGCCAGACATGCGGCGGGATCTTATCCCAGATGCGTCCCGATGCCAGCTCTGCGCGGCGATGGTCGGCGGCAGCCTCAAAAGCCTCGGTGTCCTCCGGCGGCACCTGTCCACGATCCCGCATGGATTCGTACATTTTTTCCAGTGTGTCCGGGTTACGACTGCGCCGAAAACGGAGAAGGTAAAAACGCCTCCGCGCCTGATAAACTGTTTCCGCCATGTATCTGCGTCCTGAGCGCCTTGTTATTTCGCATAGTATTCACGTTTTGGTTGAATAAGTCTTCGACTATACGCCCCTTGCGGGGCGTAGCAGGCGGTCAGCCCCAGGTGCTGTAAAAATGGCTTTCGTTAGGATCGGTCTTATAAGCCTGTTCGTACTCGTCAATGCTGACAGACGGATGCTCATGGTTTTCACAGATGCGACGGGTCACGGGTTCGCCTTTAAAGTCGTTCAATACCGGCTTTAACTCGCCAGACATTGCACTGTCTGCTTTCACCTGCTGCGCAGCGATGCGGCGCAGTACGGCGGTTTTCTTACCGCGCAGGGCGATCACCTGATAAAAACAGGTATTTGTCTGCTCATAACCCCAGCTGGAAACAAAAACATCACCAAGAGAAACGGAGCCGTTACGGAACTGAAGGGATTGAATAGCCATATTTATTACTCCTGCGCCAGTCGGGGCGCTACCGCGAAAAGCCTCATTGCCTTTCGATGTGATTATTATACGTCTAATGAGCCATATTAATCAAGCAATAAATACATGCCCGGCATGATTTTTTCAGGCCGGGGAATACTTCCTTTCCCTGTTTATATTTCAGGCCGCAAATGCGGCCTGCCGTCTGCATTACACGCGAGGGGGTAACATTCCGGGATAGTGACTGGCAACCAGATTATTGATCTTCTCAACCAGCTCCGGGCGTTTAAACGTAATGTGCGCGCTGCCCTTTTTGTAATATCGCACGCTGAAGTAATCACACTCGAACACCTTACCGTTGAACTGGTTTTCACTGAAAAAGGCATCCAGTTTGGCACCGTCAGAAACGCGGTAATCAGGCACGTTACGCCCGTCCAGCACGTAGAACGGCCGCGCCAGATCGTCAATTTTGGTGTGCCCGTCTGAGCTGAAGCGCACCCAGCTACTGCGCCAGACATCGAGCAACGGCGCGATGATGATACGCTTGCCAAACATGCAGGGGTTATTGGTTTTATAATCCCACGACAGGGATTTAAAGATATCAATCAGCCCTTGCGTGAAAGTATCGGCCTTGCTTGCGTTCAGGTGCCGGAACGTACTCATAACGTTCTCCAGCGTTATCGGCGGCATTTCCTCGCCTGCCACCTGCCGATCCCATTCCTGACGTTGTTTGTTGCTCATCAGCGTATACATGCCGGTTTCCGACATCAGCCGATCCCAGATTTTTCCGTCGATAACGCGGGAAATAGCCGTTTCGGCCTGGTCTGGTCTGGTGTCGCTCCATTTGATCGCGCTCTCTACGGCTTTGTCGTAGTCATACAGGTACTGACAGCCTCCGGCCTGCTGCATCAGATCGCGCGCTTTTCGCAGCTTGTCTATGCCGTCGAGATAGACGCGAATACCTTCATTCCGCAACGAGATAATGCGCTCAATAGCTATGGACGGGATCACTTCACCGCCATGCTGGCAGGACATCAGATCGACCGACGGGAGAGTTTTTTCAGATGACATTTCAGACTCCTGCGCCATGCGGGGCGCTACCGTAAGGGGTGAACAGGGCTGGCAATGCCAGCCCATCAATGATTATTTGCAGCGCTGAAGCAGTTTACTGACCTGCTCGGCCAGCGCATACGTGGACGCATACGGGCCACTTAAACGACGGTTAGGGATTTCGTTGAGGGCATACAGGCACGCCTTCAGCAGCGCATCTTTCTGCGTTTCCAGTTCAGCTTTAAGCTGGGAGGGGGTCAGTGCTTTACTCATAATTTGTTACTCCTGCGCCAGTCGGGGCGCTACCGCGAAAAGCCTTATTGCCTTTCGATGTGATCATTATACGTCTAATGAGCCATAACAATCAAGCGTTATCTGATTAATTTTCTTTGTTTTTTCCTGAACTCCTTTCCCTGTAAATTTTGCTTTTCAGATCCCCATCAGCCCGATGAAGGTGCTTTGCCGGCATGGTGCAGGGGTTCAGGCATCAGACACTAGCGATAGCCCGAAACCCCGCAGGGGGTTCGGCGGAGCTGCCAGGCTTTGCCTGGCTAGCGGAGTGTGGCTGACGACTGCCCGACGGGCAGGAGCCGAAGGGGCCCAGAGGTGTTTTAGTACGACAGGCCAGCCAGAAAACGCCGGCAACTGAGCAGAAATGAACAGGGAAGACACGCTGTGCGGGCGTCAAAATTAAGTTAACTTGCAGACACCAGGGCGGGATCACATCAGAAAAGGCCAGAATAGGGGGCAGGACTCGTCAAAGACATAAAAACGATGATGGGTACAGGTTTTTTAAATGCGCGCCCAGAGAGCGGCTCAGCGCGTTTCAGGGCAATACGGGTTCGATGCCCGTATTGCCCTGCAGGCGGCAACCACCGCGTCAGCCTTCAGCCCCGGCCAGATAGCGGCTTAGCCCCTCACGGGAAGCCAGCACCGACGCTCTGAACTGCGGTTCGCCGTCACCCAGCGCCTTCAGCTTCTCCACGATATTGATCATCGGCACGGCTGTGCGCTGCTTATAACTCTCGATGTCAGCAGCATATTTCAGTAATGCCGTATCACTCGCCTCTTCAACTGGCAGATAAGCACGCAACCACAGCGCATCTGCGAACGGGTCTATCAGCTTTTGCAGCGCTTCAGCCGTTGCTTCAAGCGCCCGCCGGTCAGTTTTAATGGTGCCAGTCTCCGGATCAACACACTTCCCTTCCCAGCACTCAGGTACAAACGACTCCCGATAATGAAAACCGTTGTCTCCGTTTTCCGCACAGGCCAGAAGGTTCTCGATGCTTTCAGGTGTTCTGTGCCGTAACATCCTGGCCGTTGCCATACCGATCGCATTTATCATGATGCCATGCAGTCCCAGCGCCTCCTGACGGTACTCCGCAGCGATATCATCCTGGGCAATATCATTCCAGCGCATCGCCTGTGCCCAGGCAGTCCAGAGCTTTTCTGCCATATCACGCTGTTGCGTCGAGGGAATGCTGTTGGCCCGCAGGTTGAGCATTTTTTTCGTCGCATCGTTCAGTGCTTTAAAGCTGATCAGCCGTGAGCTTTTCGCCGGGACCACGTTGTGTTCAAAATCCACTGTGCCCGCCAGCCCGGTGACGGTTCGGGCCAGATGCATTGCCAGCTGGTTGACCGGATCATTGTTGTTATATGCCATACTGATCGCCGCTGCCGGTTTGCTCGCGTTGTTATTAATATCAGCGAAAAACTGCTGGCGTAACTCAAGTGGCAGGCCAACGGTAAGCAACAAGCTGATCGTATCTTCCGTATTGGAATAATCGCGTACAAATTCAAAAATACCCAGCGCACGGTGCTGGCCATCGAATAATTTTAAATCAGCGTCCATCGGAATTTTAAGAATCCCGGTGATGCTGCCAACTTACTGATTTAGTGTATGATGGTGTTTTTGAGGTGCTCCAGTGGCTTCTGTTTCTATCAGCTGTCCCTCCTGTTCAGCTACTGACGGGGTGGTGCGTAACGGCAAAAGCACCGCCGGACATCAGCGCTATCTCTGCTCTCACTGCCGTAAAACATGGCAACTGCAGTTCACTTACACCGCTTCTCAACCCGGTACGCACCAGAAAATCATTGATATGGCCATGAATGGCGTTGGATGCCGGGCAACCGCCCGCATTATGGGCGTTGGCCTCAACACGATTTTCCGCCATTTAAAAAACTCAGGCCGCAGTCGGTAACCTCGCGCATACAGCCGGGCAGTGACGTCATCGTCTGCGCGGAAATGGACGAACAGTGGGGATACGTCGGGGCTAAATCGCGCCAGCGCTGGCTGTTTTACGCGTATGACAGGCTCCGGAAGACGGTTGTTGCGCACGTATTCGGTGAACGCACTATGGCGACGCTGGGGCGTCTTATGAGCCTGCTGTCACCCTTTGACGTGGTGATATGGATGACGGATGGCTGGCCGCTGTATGAATCCCGCCTGAAGGGAAAGCTGCACGTAATCAGCAAGCGATATACGCAGCGAATTGAGCGGCATAACCTGAATCTGAGGCAGCACCTGGCACGGCTGGGACGGAAGTCGCTGTCGTTCTCAAAATCGGTGGAGCTGCATGACAAAGTCATCGGGCATTATCTGAACATAAAACACTATCAATAAGTTGGAGTCATTACCAGAATCCCCACTGCCGGCGAGAGTTCGCTGGGAAGGAATTCAACATGACTATCAATATTTCCGGTAATTGACGGCAAAATATAGGGAGCTCGTTTTGATGTTGCGCCGGCAACATAATTCCGTATTTTTTTGGCCCGCGTTTTGTTCGCTTCTCGCTGGCTGCGATCCATAACATCGCCATCATTGTCCATTGCAAGAATACGACGTAACACGACCATAGGAACCGTCAGCATGTATTGTTCTATGCCGCCCTGTATTCCGCGTGTGGCCGGGACTCTGAAAAAATAGTTATCAGTATTCATAATATTTCCTTCGTATATCCGATACGTTCAGGAAGCACGTTTGCGCGTCGGTGTTTTGCGCTGCTATTTCCAGATCGGCGGTAAGCCGGCATCGATGCAAAGGACGCACCAGACGGAATACGCGATGTCACTTTCTCCGTTCACCCAGCGGCGCACCGTTCTGCCGTTCACGCCGACATGTCGCGCCAGTCCCTCCTGACTCAGGTTGAGCACATTTTCCAGCAGATAGCGGAGTTCATCCCCCGTCGGCGGGGTCCATTTATCAGCGGGACGGAAACAGCTTTCGCGGATCGCGCCCACGTTAAGCGGCACGGTATATTTATTGCCCATAGCAAGCCTCCAGAGCCGGCCGCACCACTGTGCGGCCGCGGTTATCAAATCAGACCATGTTCAGCAAAAGAGTAAATATCGCTGCCGCCCACAATCAGGTGATCGAGGACTTTGACATCAACCATCCCCAGCACCTGCGCCAGACGCTCGGTGATCAGCTTGTCAGCCTGGCTGGGTGTAGTGTTAGCGGAAGGATGGTTATGCGCCAGTACCACGGCGGCGGCATTATGATGCAGGGCGCGTTGCAGGACGATACGCGGATGAACGGTGACGCTGCTGATAGTTCCCTTAAACAGTTCTTCAAACGCAATCACGCCGTTGTGGCAGTTAAGAAAGAACGCGCAGAATGATTCGCGTGGTTCTGCAGCAAGACGAAACCGCAGTAAGGAACGCGCGGCGTCGGCGCCGGTGATAAAATCCGTTGTGGTAATTTTACCGGCAATAATGGCGTCCGCCTGGCGGATAATGTTGAGTTCTTCTGCTGAAAATTTCATATATTTCCCTCGTTAGGGGACCTGAGCACCATGCCCGGCCACAAATATATAATAGGACATTTTGTCCTAGATGTAAATACAGTGAAATATAAAAAAGCCCGATTTAACGGGCTTTTATGGTCTATTTCTGTCCCCCTGCAATAACTTCCAGTTCCGTCTCTGAAAGCATAATTTTCAGGCAGGGTTTGGTACGGCTGAGAAGTTCAATCGACCTCGGATCGAGCTCCAGGGATTCGCAAAAATCATCTCCGCCACAGGCATCACGCATCCGGTCCCAGAGCTCGTCAAAATCCGTTGTATCCGGATTAAAACCATTGGCGTAACAGACATTGTGCATCCCATTACTGTTTTTCTCACCTTTCGCCGCCATCACATACACGCCATGATCTTTGACAAAAAGAAGCGGGCAATTAAAACGCTTAACTTCAGCAATAACGACGTTGAGCATAGGATCAGTAAAAACAAGTTCTGATTGCATGGTCATAGTGTATTTACTCCCTGAAAGCTATTTGTTGACCGCAGCGGCGGTGAGAATGTCAGAAAGCGACCCCAGCAGATATAATTCGGTGAGCTCGCCTGTTTCATTCAGAATAAATAGCCCTGCAGGTCGGCCATTATGAAAAATAATGGCTTCATGCGATTGATGTAATTCACACTGACACAGCGAGAAATAAATAAGTGACCATTCAGGGGAAATAACGGTTTTATTGCCATGTTCCCGGATATAGCGGGCAACATCAGCCTGTTGCTGAGAATTGAGAGCAGTCATAAGGTGACTCCTGCGCCGGTCGGGGCGCTACCGTCGAAAGACCGGATTGCCTTTCGATGTAATTATTATACGTCTAATGAGCCATATAAATCAAGTTAATTTTGTTATTTCCCTGGTTTAAGGAGACTCTTTCCCCTGTAAATTTTGCATCACAAGCGCACCGTTCGGGCGCTGCAGGCGAATAATATCGTTCTGGCGAGCGTCTTTTTCCCGGATGATCCGCCAGGTTTCGGTGACGGCGCCGGCTGGCTGATACAGTCTGACCTTCACCTCGGAACGCTCTGCAGACAGCACAATGCAGCCTTTCTCATCTTGTGCAGCTGCGTGCCGGGCTTCATCTTTTTCCCGCGGACAGTCATCAAATCCTGATATTCGGACCGGGTGGCCATCGATATCAACCTGATAGCCGGGCGAAATCACGGGCACGGGCTGTGGCACATTCGGGAAATAATCAGCCAGATCACACCCTGTCAGGGCTACGGGCACAAGGCAGGCATACAGCATTAACATTCGGCGTGTGGTGATCATAAAGGGTCCTCTCTGGTCGCCGCGGGCCTTATTTCGCCTTCTCAACCAGCTGCAGTGACGGATGCTCACCGGCCAGAAGTAACAGGAAATTGAATTCCCCGGTCTTGAGCTTTACGCCGCGCTGAGCAGCCTTTTCTTTGGTCTGCCATGACGCCGGTTTATAGCCAAACAGCGCTGCAATTTCAGCGTGCTTCAGCCCCAGCGCCAGACGCAGGCGGCGAACGTCTTCGGCCGTGGCGGGATCTTTGACCATATCATCAGGACTGAATGCCCTGTTCAGGCGGTAATCAGGATGCACGCCGGCGATCAGCATCAGCATGTTATATTCGCCTGGGCGAAGACTGGTCTTGTTGTACTGGCTGAGATCGTCGCTGATAGCTTCCTTACGCTGCCAGGCGCGCAGTTCGTACCCCATGACAGCCCCTAATGCGGTTTCAGTCATGCCCATTTTTTCCCGGAGCGTCTTCACTGTTTCCGGCTGCGGAACGACGCTAACCATCTTAATCATTACCCTTCTCCCAGAAGTCTGAATTCAGAAAAATTTTCACCTGGCGCGTGCGGGGATAGTCCTGGTGCTTCAGCCCCTCCCGCGTGTCAGACAGGTACTGCGTTTCCTGCTGCACCTTGTTGATTTTGCCATTCCATTTGCGGGCCAGCGCCCGGTAACTCCCGTTCTCCAGCTGATAAACTTCAAACGTATACTTGTTCGGACCGCTCCAGCCTTCGTTGTAATAGACCTGTTTCATAGGATCTGCCTGATCGATGCGCCCCGTAAACATGACATCCCGGCTGCATTGCCTGAACCAGTAACCGCGGGGCATAGCCGGTGGCCGGTCGCTTATTTCCCGTCTGGATAGCGTGCCGAAAGGCTGTGAGCGCAGGTGACAACCTGATCTCAGGTCAATCTGGCATGGCGTGTTGTGCAGGGACCAGCGCCGCTGCCGCAGACAATGGCTCAGGGTGATCACAGGAACGACACGGGAAACGAACAGGGGGAATGATTGCATGGTTTTACTCCTTCGCCAGTCGGGGCGCTACCGAAAAATGAGCCTTGATAATACGACGAATGAGCCATATAAATCAAGTTAAAAATCAGGCGGCAGAGTTTCTGCCGCTGCTGTAGGTCAGTACCGTGGAGCCACGTCCTTTCCTTCGTCCCATAAACGGGAAAACTCGTTCACGTAGGCTTCAGTTACTGCAGGCGCGCCGCTGATCAGCACCACATTTTCCGCATTACGACTGTCTGCGCTGGCGCTGAAGTTAAACGAGCCGGTCAATACGGCGCGGCGGTCAAAGACCATGAATTTATCATGCATGGCCTCGTAGTTATCGTTGATCCGCACCGCCACGCGGTTATTGGCCAGAAAGTTCACTTCGGTGTACCGGTTGTCGTTCGCTTTGCGATCGGCCACCACCACCACCGATACGCCCCGTTTTTTTGCGGCACGCAACGCGCCGGCAACAGGACGACTGGTCAGGCTGTACGCGGCAACCAGAATCTCATGCTGCGCGTGGTCGATTGAATCCAGAACCAGATTTAATGCGGTCCCGCCGGGTGAAAACCCGGTTTTCACTTCAGTCGCAGCTTGCGCCTGGACATCGCCGGCAATATTGCCGGCCGCTGTTACCGGGTTTGCTGCCACGGCGCCGGCGATGAGGGTCAGGGTTAACAGCACATATTTTTTCACGCAGCCCCCTTAATCATCATCCGGGAACAGATGCTGGACGTTCTTACGGGTTTCTTCCAGATTCTTATCCTCCGGTGCTGCCGGTTCGGGAGCCACGGCGGGACTGTTTTCCGGCGCAGCGCCGCCTGCCGGCGACACCGTATTGCTGCCACCGCCGGTGGCCTGCAGAAACGCCTCAACCAGACGCGCCATTTCTCCTGTATCCTGCTGCGGCAGCGTACTGCTGATGATCCGCTGAATATCCTGCATCGTGGTGCTCTCCGTCAGGAATTCAGCGATCAGGAACGGCAGGCGTTCGTCCTGCTTCATCAACGCGGCACCACAGAGCATCATGGCGCGCATCGCGCGGCCACGCTCTTTCTGAGGCAGTTTCTCAAGAAAGCCGTCGGCTACCCGGTCCGCCGCATTGCGCTCCGGGTAGATATAAAACGAGCACTTACGGTTATCAGTCATACTCAGCCCTTCATTGCCACCATACCCAGAACCAGATCGAATTGCGGGTTATCACTGACGAAGAAACGATCGTCACTCACCCCCGTGGCCTGCTTCACTGCGCCGGCGACCAGGCTGGCACCGCCACCGACAACCATGACGTGCGTGAAGCCGGCAAAGCGGCCAACTGAATCGGTGACACGGTGCGTCAGGGCTTTTTCCCGCTCATGCAGTACCTTCATCACCTGGGCCCGCTGGTCAGCATTCTGGAGGTAACGGGAAAGAAACGTTTCGTCATTTCGCGCCTGGATCAGACGGTCGGCAAAATACGAACTGGTACGGGTGCTCACACTGGTATCCAGTGCATGTTTTACGGCTTCGGTGATGATGGATACGCCGGTTTTAGGATCGCAATGCGTCTTGGTGAATCCGGACATTTTGCTGCGAACGTGCGCGATATCCAGCGTGGTTCCACCGATATCCACAATCAGCAGGGAGTCCAGATCGTCCAGATCCTTCAGCACACTGAAGCCTGCAGGGACCGACTCTGGCAGTACGCTGACTTTACGCACGGTAAAGCTCTCACGCCCCTGAACGGCCACCGCGCGCTTCACGTTCGCTTTTTTCCGCTCGATGTTGGCCATATTAGGCTGATCGTTTTCATCCAGGTACTCGCCCAGCGGCAGCGTCACCACAACATCAACCGGCTGCGGTTCAATGCCAGACTGCATCAGGGCATGGTGGATAGCGACGACATTCACATCACTGTACTGATAGCGTGTTTCCGTGGTGCGCACGGCATCCGGGCTCAGCTGGTCAAAGCTGTACTTTTCCCCGTCAATTTCATAGTTGGCGGAAGCCGGCACCGATGAATCTGTCAGCAATGTCATGGACCATTCGGGCTTGAAGCTGTTCGGACTGATCAACGTTTTCACTGCGCCTTCTTCCATCCAGGCCAGTTTGATGTTGGTGGAACCGTCATCAACAAAAATACGCATTTTGAACCTCACATTATTTAGAAAAAAACCGTAGAAATCAGGAAAAATACAGCTTTCAAATGGATTATTACGCATCTCTGCTGACGTGTAAAGACAAAAAGATGCACCAATATAGAAAAATACAGAAAAATACCGAATAAAAATCAACAAAAGACGGTCAGACCGTCCTGAAAACGGTCTGACATAGAAAGAAAAGGGATTTATTTAGATTTATACGGAAATATCAGGGAGGGATACAGATTATTCCGGGAGCGTTAAATGACTGTCTGGCAGGCTGAATCGGACGCCATACTGACGACCAACATCGAGCGCAAACACGCGCGTGTAGGTTTCTGTGGTTTCCAGCCGGGAATGCCCGGCATAAGCCTGTACAACTTTCAGCGGAACCCCATGCTGGATCAGGTGCATACAGAAGCTGTGACGGAACGTGTGGCAGGTAACAGGGATACTAAAAGTGACAGAGTCACGTTTTGCGAGGTCCAGTGCCTTCCTGATCCAGTTACGCGGCGTGTTATCACTCTGCACCGGCCAGAGCAGCTGCTGTTTACCAATACGCAGGGTGGTCAGAAATTCACGCACCTTCCTGACATATTGAGGATCGGTCAGAGGAACAAGACGGAACACCTCTTCATCCTTGCCCGGCCTGCCGCGGCCACGCTGACGCTGTTTAAGCGTCTTCAGCCGGACAAACGGCCGGGAACCGTCAAGCTGAAAGCTGGCGCCGGTCAGCGCCAGCGCCTCATTAATACGCGCGCCCGTGTTCCAGAGGGTATCGAAAAGGACCTGCTGGCGCAGGTCTGGCACATACCGCAGAAACACCGACACCTCCGGGGCCAGCAGGTATTTGGGTAAATCAGCCTGGCTGGCCATCTCCCGCAGCGCCAGCGCATCGGCATAATCGAAGTAGGCATATGTCACGCGCCCGGTCCCGATGGCGTCGCTACGTGAATTCTGGGAAATTTGCAGGGGGAAAGTGTTCAATTTTTTAAAATCCGCTAATCAGCCGTCAGGCGACTGAATTTTATGAAATTTCTCGCTGAATTCGACCGCATCCTGCATATCAAACGTCATACTGCGGGTGGAGGCGGTCGAGCTCCAGCTTTTCCCGCCTTCGATTCTGTAAGGGGGTAGGGTCAGTCCGCGTAAAGGCTTGTCATGCCGGGCTGCAAAAACCAGCTGCCCGGCAGATACTTTTAACATCATAGCAAACATATCCGCGCTGATTCGGCGGCCTTTCAATCCACTCATAACAACCTGTAACTGAATCCTGTACCACGACTTTTGTTGTAAATCTGCTGACCAGACTGACCTTCATCTTCACTGAATACCACCATACGGCGGCCGTTAGTCAGTGAATCCATTTTACGCTGTGCGCCATTATCGTCATAACGCACAGGCAGGCACGCACCTTTATGGCTGTTTTCACTCTCGACGCGGAACACCCTTACCCTGACGGCGTTCTTCCGCACCTGGTCAGGATCTTCACCACTGACCACGCCCGTCAGTTTCTGAAGCGTATCTGCCGGACTGCTGTACTCAGCCTGGCTGAGATAGCGGCCGTTCGGGGTTAACCAGAAATCCTGGCTGTCACTGACACGGTAGGTTTCGCCGTGGCTGGCGATGCCTGAGACGTTACAGAAGCGGTCATAATCGGTGGGCTGTCCGGGGAGCATGGCGCACCCTGTCAGCAGCAGTGCCGGCAGGGCGGCGACGTATCCTTTGAATTTCATGTTGTCTCCTGTTCAGGATGAACCATTTCGGTCGGTGGCCGGTATCCCGGATACGGGATAAACGGCGCATCGGTGGCAATAAGGTCTAGCAGCTTCTGGCCACTGACCAGGATCATGCGGCTGTCTCCGCGAATGAGCGATTTGGTGCCTTCGCGCGTTTTGCCGGTATGGCAGAAAAAACCGCGGGCACCGGTGGCGTTCAGCAGGTCGCTGAAGTCACGGACGTGGCCAACGGCAATATAGCTGGTATAGCGTTTGGCCTGGATAAGCCAGGTCTGGCCATCAATCTTCACACGGCCATCAATCCCGCCGTCACCGGTATACCGGCGGTTACGGATCACTTCAAAGCCCCGGCGTTCAAAGCCTTCAAGCAGCAGCTCTTCGAACACAAACGGGTCAATCTTGCGCAGATAGGCAATTTTCTGCCCGAAATGCGGAAACGTATTAATTTTATCGATCACACGTACCGCGCTGGCCTGTTTCCGTTCGTGCCGGCGCCGGCGTCGCCGTGTACCCTGCCAGAGGCCATACAGCAGGATACCCGCAAGGATAAAAGAGCCGACAACATGGATGGACTCATTCATTATCGATCCTCAGCACTTCATACTTCAGCTGCCGCAGCAGCCTGTCTTTGCTCATGGTTTTCAGGGTGGGCCATTCCGCTTTCAGCGTCAGCGCGACGGTGGCAAGTTGTATGGTCCGGGGTACTGTCTCACCGTCCTCATATTTTACCAGGCTGGTACGGCTGATACCGAGCTCAGCCGCGGCGCGTTCCTGGGTCCAGTTCAGGCCCCGTCGCCACAGGATCAAGTCAAAGCCGGTCAATCCGCCGCACTCCCATGCTCAGTGCCGGGCTTCGTGCCGGCGGGTACGGCCTCTTTCCCCTGTGCCTTTTTTTCCGCCGGGGCCGGGTAGGCCGAGGCCAGTTGTGCCCGGAAATCACGCCACGCTGACAGCCAGAGCGCATCAGATACCTGGTCAGACGACAGATTAAGGACCGCATTGCGGTCACGCCAGTGGCTAAATGTCTGAGCCGGAAGGCCGGCACGCCGGCGCAACTGCTGCTCGTCGAAATAGGCACACTGAACCAGGAGGTGTCTGACGTTCTGCGGGACAACTTCATCTCTGGCCCCTTCCGGCACAGCCAGCATCCCGGCGCTGCATATACCCTGAATGCCCGCCTCGGTATAAATCTGCTGCAGATTGGTATCATCAACCTGCGCAGCGCCGGCGGTGTGCGCCACAACCAGCATGATGCCGGCAATAAGTGGTTTCTTTATCATGCGTACTCAGCTCCTGGCCGAATCCTGGTGGACTGGCCTGTTATAATCTGCCTGTATTTATAGCCTGAAAATGTTCATATTTGAACATTTTTTATGTATATTATTTCCGCAAATTCGCCATAAACACAACAGGAGACGCGATGGATATCAACTACTACGATAAACATCAGGAAGAATTTGAGGCGGTCACGCTGGCGCTGAAAGCCAATCTGGAAGAAGTTTGGGGCAGCAGCCTGAAAAATCAGGGGGAAAGCCTGGATGATCAGGTGACGTATATGAAGCTATTTGAAGAGCTGCAATACAACCTCAATCCGTACTACTTCAAGGAGAACACCTCAGCAAAAGAGATGGATGAAGATAAAGTAGCGGCCTTTGTGGCCAGAACCCGCGACTATAAGCACGGCATTACCATTAAATCCTGGCCGGGACGCCCGCAGAAATGGCTGAAAGGCCGAATCAAACCTCTTCATCCTGTGGAAGGCACAAACCTGTGCTGGATCGACACGTCCAACATTGTGCATATCGGTGCCGATAGGCAGTTTGACGATCAATATTACCTCACCGTGACCACACAGAACGGTCAGAGTTACCGCGTGAATGATGTCCTTCTGCCTGGACGCCTTCTGGATGCCGCTCATGAAGCCCTGTTCAGGGCGCTGGATTCAAGCACTGGCGGTAATTTCTGATACGGAGTTGCACCACGTTTATCGGGTACTTATACTGACAGTGATTAACAAATTAATTTTCCGTTTACTCCGACAGAAAGTTAAGTAGTAAAAACGTCTAGTAATTAAAAGGAGCCCTTCCTCACCAGTTGGGCTCCTTTTGTATATCCTTATTCATTTCATCAAATGTCGGTCCGAGAACTGTCCGCGGCCAGTTTCTGAATTGCACTGATCTCATCTCCGGTCAGCTCAGCACGACTGTCCAGCTGCTGCACGTTTTTGCTCCGGACCTCCCAGAAGTAGTACAAAAAGAATGCCTCGCATGTTCATGACTCTTCTCCCTGTTCGTTTTCACCTGCCCGGTATGCCCGCTGCCCCTTATAACCCAGCAGGGATTCGCACATCAGGTCAGTGATGCGTGCAATAGCGAGATCCGCATTGTCAGCACGCAGGGAAATCACGGCCGTTTCGCCCCGGTTCGCGGCATTCCAGACGCCAGGCAGCAGCGTCTGGAACCGGGCCCGGTCATCCCCCTCCGACAGCAGGGCCATTTCCGGTAGCCGTTCGCGGATCACCGCTTCACTGGCCTGCCGCAGGATATCGTCACGACTCCAGATGCACAGCGTTGCCGGTCCGCTGCGCATGAGGATAGTAGCAGCGTCAGCCATACTCAGTGTGTCCAGCTTCAGCATCTCCATGCCCGGCCGACGCAGCACAAATCCTATGGGCCGGCGGTACTTGCCCAGCTGCAGCAGATCGTCGTCTGTAAGCAGCTCCAGGCCACGCTGCAGAACCAGATGAAGCACGTCCGCTTCTTTGACCGGGCGGATCAGGTTTTGCCTGGCATTTGCCCGGACGGTCAGAACTTCAATACGATGCCAGAGCTCGTCATTAATATGCTTGGTGGCCATCAATCCTCTCCTTTACGGGCACGAATATAAATCAGCGTCACAACCACAACCGCGCCTATGGCCCAGCTAATCGCGGAGTAACCCTCCGGCATGTAGATCATGACCAGCATTGCCAGCAGTAAATATATAACGGCAGAAATCACCCCCTGACGCATCATAACCCCCTCTCTGTTAAACATTGTTCACTGGCCACCGGAATGCTCCCCGCCGACATAAAACCGTTTTCCATCCGCCGCTTTGCCCAGGCATACGGTTTGACCTGTGCTTAGCTGGCCGGCATCCATCATGAACGGCGCGCCCGGACCGCGAAAAACGTCCGTATCGAGGGCGGCAGGTTCGCCGGCAGCGACCGGCCGGACCATGCCCATATCGTAGCTGTCCGGCAGGTTATCCGGCAGGCAGGCCTGCGTGTAGTCGTCCGCGACCTTCTGCGCCTCTTCCTGCGTGGGGTAACGACCCAGCACGCCGGTGATCTCTTTCTTCAGTCCGAAGCCGTAGCCGCGAACCTTGTACGCTTCATATTCCATACCATTCACTCCGCTTGCCGTTGTTTACTGAATAACCACACTCTAATAAATTAGGTTTCATTCGTATATTATAAATATTTAGATTTAGCACTAAAAGCTAATTTAATAAAGCAACACACCGGTAATCATCACGCTGCGTGACGACCGCACGATTTACCCCGCCGGATGATTTGCGCCCTTATCTTTTCACCCTGTGACTTTTACGCCCGCAACCACCGGAAAATACCTTTTGGCCGGTGCCGCCATTGCGGAAAAAACGTAAATACCGGAAAAAACGAAATCAACAGGGAGAGGAAGGCAGGGGAACGGTCGCGCGGCTGCCGGCGCGGACACCATATCTTGTGCCGTTTCCGGCTGACGGAGCCACTACATATAGCGTTATCCACAGAAACGGTGGATAAGTGGCGGCGCTGCGGAGAATACCGCTAAACCGCAACGGCGAAAAAATGTGGTCCCGCGCGCAAAAGTGCGGTACAAATGGCTGTACATTATGTAAAGCCAGATGACTGTACAAAAAGGAAGGAGCATGACCGGTTTTTTTGAACGTAAAAAGCGGGCCAAAAACGCCCAGCTGACCGTGCGTCTCGATGAGCAGCTGAAGAAACGCGCCGAACTGCGTCTGGAGGCAATGGGGATGACCGCCACGGAAGCGGTGGAGCAGCTTTACCGCTTCATCGCCGATCACGGCCGGATGCCCGTCACGGAGCGTATCGTCACATTTGACATCCAGTCACAGCGCGGCCGCGCCATCGCCCTCAATCCCGCCGACGCTGTGACCGAAAACACCCGGCGGTTTCTGCAGTCGCTGGGAGCTGTGGAAGTGGTCTGCTGCGATCCCGCTGCATTTGAACAGGCGGTACTGGAGTACTTCAGCCTGTATGTGGCCGACCAGGCTGCCTGTTTACTGGCCGGTGTACTGAACGTCACGTTCATGGTTAATGCCGCCAGTCGCGTGAAAGATGACTGGCATGACAGGCTGCTGTCCCTGTTACAGCGCGACTTTGATTTCAGCGAAGAACAGTCAGTGACGTTCATTAACAGCATCGTAGACAGCGAACATGTCGATCCTGCCATCGTCAGTCGAAATAATACGGCCTGGCGGAGCGGAAAAAGCACCGGGTCCGGCGCCGCCGTCCTGCAGCGTTTCCTGACGTTCCTGGCGGAGCGGGGCGTCAGCTGCAGCGATCCGCAGAGACTGACCGAAAGCGCCGGCCGTGCATGGGGCGTGCGTGAAAATATGATCGGGAATATGCCCCCGGACATGCAGCAGGCCATAAACGATGGCGTCATTTTTGAGGCCAGCGCTGACACGCCGGACTTTTCCCCTGAGCTGGCGGCGGCGTTTGGCTTCACACAGGCCCAGGCAGAAGCGGTGCTGAAACCCGCCCTGGCCGCCAGGGATCTCCCCGGTTTCCTGCAGCGCTTTCTGGCGTTCCTGGCCGACCGGGGCATCAGCTGCAGCAATCCCCGGCGGTTTACTGAAAAGGTCACTGAACACGCCAGCCATGAGGGGCTGCACCGGCTTATTGCGATGTTGATGTCGCGCATCAGGGATGAGGGGGTCTGTTTTGTCTTTCACAATGAATCCCCGGACGAACTGCCGCGCCTGGCCGCGTCACTGCCCGGCGAACTGGCCGATACCTTCGGGTTTACGGGATGGCAGGCAACAACAATACTGCGTCAAATCCAGCCGGCACGGCCGGGGCAGGATTAGGGCCGGGAGCCTCACGCGATGAAAACGACCTGTTATGCGGACGGCATCACGGCGGCGCCACTTTCCCCGCAGGAGTGGCGGGCACTGCTCAGGGCGAAAGGCTGGAAGCAGAAGGATCTGGCCCGCCGCTGGAATGTGTCAGAAACCTGGATCAGTAAGCTGGCCAATAACCCCGATCGGGGCACGCACTGGAACGATGCCTGCCGGGGTCTGCCCGATATGCGTGCCCGGCGGCCCGGCGAACCGCGCGCGGCAGGCACAGACGCACCAGAGCCGGGAGGCCCTGAATGAACAAACGTCTTCACCTCATCACCACCTGTACCCGGCGCAAGGCGGGCAGCGTGGAGGATACCGTTTTTCCGGGCGACACTTCCCTTGATGACGCCTTTGACGGCTGGTACAGGCTGATCGCCCAGGCCGCCCGCCGTCCTGGCAGGGTGCTGGAAACGGGAGAGCTTTACCGGGGCGCACACTGGCTGCGTGCCCGCGGTATCGCGGCGCGGTGGCCGGGCATCGAGCTGTGGGCCATGTCGGCCGGTCTGGGGCTGCGCCACCATACCGATCCGGCGGTCGCGTATGAGGCAACGTTTCACGCCATGCCCTTCGCGCCGGCGACCGTCTGGGGCTCACTGACGGCACGCCCCCCGCTGGCGGGCCGCTGCGCCTCCCTGGCTGAGCTGATGCAACGCTGCCCGGACGATCGCTTTGTGATCGCCGGTTCACCCGTGTATATCAGCGCGGCTGAGCAGGATATTCTGGCCGGCGTGCCGGCACTGCATGATGCGGCCGCTCAGCTGATTATCGTGACCTCACAGGGCTATCGTGGTCCGCTGCAGCCGTTTCTTAAAAGAAGCCGCGCGGACATGATGGCGACCCTGAAATCGAACATGACGTGCCTGAATATTGCCTGCGCCGGCGCCCTGATTGACGCCATGATGCAGGCAGACGCCCGGCAGGCGGCAACCATTTAATACAGACAGAGACTGGCGCTACCGTCGCCAGAAGGGGGTTTTACATGTTCAGCATCATTTATCACGCCGGCGCAGCCGTCCTTTTCCTGGTCATGAGCCTGGCGGCCGGCGCCGGCCTCCTGCTTCATAGCCATGAATATACGACAGGTCATTTCTGGAACATGACGGGGCTGTGCATTGTGTCAACTCTCGTCTGGATCTGGGCTGTAGCTCAGGCAAAAGAAGCCTGGTACATTTCACGAAACATCAAAAAAGGACTCTGACCATGAAAGATGAAATTCGCCACGAAAAACCCGTTGAAGTGAATATACAGCTGACACACAGAGAAGCGCAGGCTCTGGCGCAACTGGTTAAGCGTCTGGGATTCAGTGACTGCCGCGGCCTGGCGACGTCAGATATTGAGGCATATCTGATGATGGATGGAATCAACCAGATCATGAAAGCACTGGCTGAAGAGGGCTATGCACCACGATAAGGGCCGGGACTATCTGGAATTAGCCGGAAATACGGCCCTATCACGCGGGCAGTAAGGAGAGGTTTTAATGTTCCCGACACCAGGGAAAACAAGCCGCCGTCAAGAGCGGCTGCACATCGCTGTTATCGCATAAACGCCGCGGGAATATCCTTCCACTGCGTGGTGTAGGCCGGGGACAACATTTCACGGCGCATGGCATATTCCGGATCAATACCTTCTCCGGCGAAGAAGATCCTTGACCTTCCTTCCCTGTTTATTTTGTCGATGGTGGCCATCAGTTTTTCGCTGCCCGGCCGCACAGCAGCCGGCGAAAACAGATCCAGCTGGGTTTCATATCCCTGCAGATCGCTGAGCATCACGCCGGCTTTTGCATACCGCACGCCCTCACGCCAGATACGCGACAGTCCCAGCTGCGCCGCGGCGATGATGTCGCGGGTATCCTGGCTTGGCACGGGAAGCACTTCCGTAGCCTGGTTACTGTAGGGCACACCGCCGGCGTCATAAGCACTGCTGCGGATAAAGACCGTTACCACCTTCGCCAGACGGTTTTCCTGGCGCAACTTTTCTCCTGCCCGTGTGGCATATTTAGTCACCGCCTGCTGCATCTGCGCCAGTTGCGTGACCCGCGATCCAAACGAACGGGATACAACAAGCTGCTGTTTCGCGCCGGTACCTTCTTCCAGGGCAAAGCAGGCCTCGCCACGCAGCTCACGGATGGTGCGTTCCAGCGTCACACCGTACAGCCGGCGTGCCAGTCGGATATCCATCTCTGCGAGCGCCAGCGCCGTTTTGATCCCCATTGTCGCCAGCCCTTTTTCGGTACGATGGCCAACCCCCCACACATCGCCGGCCGACACCAGGCTCATCAGCCTTTTCAGTCTTACAGGATCACTGAGCGCCACAACCCCCCCGGTGGCAGGCCACGTCTTCGCGGCGTGGTTGCACAGTTTGGCCAGCGTCTTCGTTGGCGCGACGCCGACTCCACAGGTGAGCGTTGTCTGGCGCAGCACTTCAGCCCGCAAAAGCTGGCCAAACGCCTGCGGCGTCATCACTCCCTCCATATGAGAGGCATCCGCAAAGAGCTCATCAATTGAGTAAACAAATGTCCGCGGCGCCAGACTCTCCACCACGGTTGCAAATCTGGCGGAGAATGAGGCGTAAAGGGTGTAGTTGGAACTGAATACGGCAACGTTATGCTGTTCCAGCAGGCGGCGGCAGCGGAAATAGGGCTCCCCGCGGCGCACGCCAAGCGCTTTCGCCGCGCGATTGACCGCAACAAGCGCCCCGTCGTTGTTGCTGAGAACGACCACAGGGCGACCTCGTAAATCAGGGCGGAACGCTTCTTCGCAGCTGCAGTACATCGAATTGACATCGATTAAGGCGTACACGGGCGGTGTCTCATGACAGTGAACGTAACCACACCCCATATCTGCAGCGCCTCCGGATCAAACCTGATTGGCGGAAAAGCCGGATTCAGCGGCATCAGGCAGGGGTAAGGGCGGAGCTGCAGCTGCTTGACCGTAAATTCATTATCGATGCTGGCAATCACGATGCTGCCGTGCCGGGGCTCTTCTGCCCGATCGACGACCAGCACATCGCCATCATGAATGCGGGCATCACGCATAGAATCGCCGGACACACGCAAGAAGTACGTTGCGGCCGGACGCCGCACGCAGTAATCATGCAGGTTAAGTTCATTGGCCTCATAGCCTGCGGCCGGGCTGGGAAAGCCGGCCGCAACGGGCTCGGCAAAAAAAGGGAGTGCGTCACCTTCCACTGAAGGCCGGGGATAAACGAGATCCAGCGCCATAATTTAGCCTCCAATAACTGTTTATACATACAGTATATTGCAGGCTTCAGGAAACAGGCAATGCCGGCATATTTCATGCCGGCACGCTGGGGTCAGGTCAGGATGGTGGCCAGACGGCCAAGAACGTCGTCCATGATAGTCTCTGGCACCCGTTCGAGTCGTTTGCCGCCGCGGGCTTTCATATCGATCGTCCGGGGTTGATCGCAACGCACAACGCCGGTGGTACGTATGCCGGCGCCGTCAAGCGACACAGCAAAGCCTGCTGTGCGGGCAAAATTGCCTCCGCTGGTCACGGGCACAACAACAGGCAGGCGGGTCACGCGGTTAAAAGCAGCCGGCGTGACAATCAGTACCGGCCGCGTTCCCTGCTGCTCATGACCTGCGGTAGGGTCAAGCGAGACAAGCCAGATTTCCCCTCTTTCCATGTCAGATTTCCTCCTGACCAGCCGCCGGCGCATCCAGCCATTCACGTTCTTCTGCCGAGATTTCAGCGTTCGGATCGCACTGTGCCAACAGCTCAGCCAGTGAATACTGCGGGCGTCTGTGCGGCTCCACAATCAGCCGGCCATTATCAATGACCATGCCAACTTCATTATCTGTACCCAGCGACAGCGCATTCAGCAGTGCCGGTGGGACGGTCAGCATGACTGAGCCGCCAACCTTCTTCAGTCGAGTGGTATGCATTTTTCACCTCCATAAAAGTTATATTTAAATATAACATTCACAAAAAAACATACCAGCCTTTAACGCACAATATTTAATAAAAATATAACTTTCAGCCCAACAGTAAACCCAGCGCGGTAGCTTCCATATGCAGCAATACCGGCAGCAGCAGGCCGCCACTTCTGATCCGGGCAGCTGATGTAATCAGCCCCACCAGGAACATTTCTGCCAGGGTCAGCAGGTTCTGATACTGCATATGCACGGCGGCAAACAGCAAAGACGTTATCAGCGCGCCCAGCCACATCGTCCAGTTGTACCTCGAACGGAAGACGTTCAGCACTGAAGGATCCCCTCATAAATCAGCCATAGCATAGCCATATTTGAGCAACTGATTGGCGAATAATACCCAGGCCGCCAGCAATTCTTTCTCCGTGATTTGATAATCAGGCCGCCTGAGTACCTCCAATCCCAAGCGAATCGTTGAGAGTACCGTTCGATGCCCAATGGTATTGGCCTGAAAATGCTTATCCCAGCCCTGTTGCTGTGCGTGTAAACCAACTAGCCACAACAGGCATTGAACCATCAACGCTATCAGTAGGATGATGTCGAATCGCTCTGGACTGTTGGTACGACTTTGGCGTAAGCCAAAGCCGTATGCCGGGCTTTTGAGGTCACGAAAGGTTTCCTCTATTTGCATACGTTTGGCGTACAGGTTTACCAGCTGCTTTGGGCTCCGAGATTCTGGTGGTAAATTGCTGGCTAACACCCAAGGCTCTTTCGCCGATGTTGAGTACGTTTTTGCCGATGGATGGTGGCAATTAGTCCTCGTTGAACGCTGATTTGTACGCCCCTTAGGTTTGCTACGATAAAGCGTGAGATGGCAATTGATAGGGTTAGTTTTGGTCAAAGTCTTACAACCCAGGCTCTTCGCTTGACCGTTGGCCAAGTCATGTGTACTTCGAACTGCACGCCAATTTTCAGCGCCAATATCTGCAAATTGAACTGTACCGCGAATACGGCTTAGCCAAAACCAACCATGCGCCTCAACCTCTTTGTACCAAGGCACTTTGAACCCCGCGTCAGTCACGATGAGAGGGGTAACATGCAAAGGTAAAATCTTGGCTAAGTCCGCTAAAAAACCGTTGTGGGAGGCCTTAGAGCATTGTTCTGATAGGGGATAGGACTTCTCATACAGGGTAATAGAGCGGCCATTGAAGGCTATTGAGGCGCGCAGAGCCATGATGCGTTTATGCTCTCGGATGTCTGACCAATCGACGAGCACAATCGGCATAGGGTTACCAGAACAGATGAGGCTGGCATGCCATTGGTAGACAGCTAACCGTTCTTGATGCAGATGCGTGTTGCCGAGCAAACGATCAATGCGCTTGATGTTGTGCTTGGTTCGGGCCGTGGTTGGTAAATTTCGACCTAACTCAGTCAAGGTCAGTGTCTTACATTCAATCAGCGCCTTAGAGGCCAGCATCAAGCTGTTTAATCGTTTTAGGTGAAGTTCTGGGCAGTATTGGTGTAAAGAATGTTGTAGGATATTGGCTTCGCGCATCTTGTTGTCCAAGTGTAGTTTTTGGCGAAACCATTTGATCATGCAACAAGATGCGCTTCCACCCTAATTTGATGATTTATTTGTAAATCATCAGGGGATTCTTCAGTGCTCGGCCTGTAAAAAAAGCGGATCGGGCGTTTGGGCTTGAGTCATGTGTTTGGGCTGATTATTGCTGGTCATCAAAAGATCCTCTGCTTTAGCCTCTGAAAATTTTTAGCCAATAAATATAACTTTGTTATCCCGCCAAATGCCATTAAACTGCATAAGACGCTATGTTCCAAATATGAGACAGTGGGAAAAACATGCCAGATTTAAACGGTATGATGCTATTTGCAGCCGTAGTGAGAGCAAAGGGATTCTCCCAAGCTGCACGTGAAACCGGCCACCCAAAATCCACCATAAGTCGCAAAATCGCGCAGCTTGAAGAACAACTAGGCGTGCGATTGTTACAACGCGACACCCGTAACCTGAGTCTTACCCAAGTCGGGGCACTCTTTTATCAACACTGTGATTCCATTCGCAATGAGGTGGAAGCGGCCAAGGCTGTTATCGAGAGTACCCATGATGATGTATCAGGATCATTACGGATAGCCATTCCGGTCTCTTTTAGCCAAGAATTAATTGCTAACCTCTGTAGCGGATTCATGCGTTTATATCCCAATGTGGAATTAGATGTCCAGTTTACCGACAACGATATAGGTTTGGTGGGTGAAGGATATGACATAGCTATCAAATATGGGCCACTGCAATCCTCTGATCTTGTTGCAAGATTACTGTTCGAGCGTCAACCAATTCTGGTAGCAAGCCCTGGCTATTTAAAAGCACGCGGCACCCCCGCAACACCTAAGGAGCTGAGCGATCATAGTGGTATTCTGCTAGGAACATCCCGCTCAGCACCCATATGGCCCTTAGGCAAAGGTGCTCGCAAAACCATGGTAAACTTTCAGCGTAAAGTCAGGGTCAATAGCCCGATTATGGTTAAGCAGTTAGCCCTCGATGACTTTGGGATTGCAATGCTATCAAACTCCGCCTGCAAAACCGAACTCGCCAACGGCCAGCTAGTGCCAATCTTACAGGAATGGCCGATTGAACCCTTTAAGGTCTACGGGGTGTATTCGAGCCGCAGACAATTAGCCACCAATATCAGCGCCTTCTTGGACTTTTTCGTCAAACGCTTTAGCAGCCAAGAAAGCCTACAATCCTTGATGGGCTAGGCACTTTATCGCAGCGGCATTCACCTTTACTGACATCGCCATTCCTTTATACACATCCCAATGTTGAGTGACCATGACCATTTAGATAACAAAAAAGCCTAGCAAATTGGCTAGGCTTTTTACGTTGAGGAATGTGATGCTAATGCTCAGGCTAAAAGTTAACGCGCGGAGCTTAAGTCGATTAGGCCTAACCGATTAAGTATGAGCCATTAACTACAAGCGCATCGAGCATCAGCATTTTGTCCATATATCTTTACAGCTTATATGACGGCTATTTCACACAAATACGCGCTAACCACTTCTAGGGAATAATTTTTTCCTGTTTGAGCACTTCTTTTGTGATGGCTTGGCGCAGCCCTAAACCATCCGATGTGGGCATATCCATATTCATCGCAAAAAACCACACATTATCATCAAGTTCAACCCAACCGACCCACCAGCCAATCTTAGGTTCGATTCTAGTCGAGTATCCAGTTTTAGCCCGAATAATATAGTCACCATTGGCTTCGGTCAGCATGGCTTGTTTGACAATACGCTGGCTGCGCTCCGATACGTGTAACTTATTGTGATACAGCTTTCTTAAAAAGCTGATTTGCTCCGTGGCCGAAATTCGAATACCACCGTCGAGCCAGAAACTGTCTACATTGCCCGAAATGTCCTCATTACCATAATCGAAAGCATGTAGCATCTTGCTCATACGTGCCTCGCCAATTTGGCGGGCAAATTCTTGATAAACAGGCACAACTGAATATTTCATCGCGGTGATTAGATTATGATCGCGATTCCAAGTGGCGATATCGCGCGTCTGTCCATCCCACTTAAAGACTTGGTGTTCATCCTTAACCACGCCCAAATCGAGGGCGATCAAGCTATTGGGAATTTTAAAGGTAGATGCGGGTAAAAATGCTTGGTTCGCCCGTTTAAGATTATTGGTAAATCCTTGCTGCTTATTCTCATTCCAGAGCACAACTACGCCCTGTGATTTATGTTCAGTAAAGTGAGCATTCCAACTTTTGTTTTCTTGCCATTCCTTTGCTACCGCAGGCATTCCGATAATCGATGCCACCAAAAACACAGCCGATAAGGCTAATACACGCATAACGTCCCCTTGCTTAATGCAATATACTGAAGAATCCCCTGATGATTTACAAATAAATCATCAAATTAGGGTGGAAGCGCATCTTGTTGCATGATCAAATGGTTTCGCCAAAAACTACACTTGGACAACAAGATGCGCGAAGCCAATATCCTACAACATTCTTTACACCAATACTGCCCAGAACTTCACCTAAAACGATTAAACAGCTTGATGCTGGCCTCTAAGGCGCTGATTGAATGTAAGACACTGACCTTGACTGAGTTAGGTCGAAATTTACCAACCACGGCCCGAACCAAGCACAACATCAAGCGCATTGATCGTTTGCTCGGCAACACGCATCTGCATCAAGAACGGTTAGCTGTCTACCAATGGCATGCCAGCCTCATCTGTTCTGGTAACCCTATGCCGATTGTGCTCGTCGATTGGTCAGACATCCGAGAGCATAAACGCATCATGGCTCTGCGCGCCTCAATAGCCTTCAATGGCCGCTCTATTACCCTGTATGAGAAGTCCTATCCCCTATCAGAACAATGCTCTAAGGCCTCCCACAACGGTTTTTTAGCGGACTTAGCCAAGATTTTACCTTTGCATGTTACCCCTCTCATCGTGACTGACGCGGGGTTCAAAGTGCCTTGGTACAAAGAGGTTGAGGCGCATGGTTGGTTTTGGCTAAGCCGTATTCGCGGTACAGTTCAATTTGCAGATATTGGCGCTGAAAATTGGCGTGCAGTTCGAAGTACACATGACTTGGCCAACGGTCAAGCGAAGAGCCTGGGTTGTAAGACTTTGACCAAAACTAACCCTATCAATTGCCATCTCACGCTTTATCGTAGCAAACCTAAGGGGCGTACAAATCAGCGTTCAACGAGGACTAATTGCCACCATCCATCGGCAAAAACGTACTCAACATCGGCGAAAGAGCCTTGGGTGTTAGCCAGCAATTTACCACCAGAATCTCGGAGCCCAAAGCAGCTGGTAAACCTGTACGCCAAACGTATGCAAATAGAGGAAACCTTTCGTGACCTCAAAAGCCCGGCATACGGCTTTGGCTTACGCCAAAGTCGTACCAACAGTCCAGAGCGATTCGACATCATCCTACTGATAGCGTTGATGGTTCAATGCCTGTTGTGGCTAGTTGGTTTACACGCACAGCAACAGGGCTGGGATAAGCATTTTCAGGCCAATACCATTGGGCATCGAACGGTACTCTCAACGATTCGCTTGGGATTGGAGGTACTCAGGCGGCCTGATTATCAAATCACGGAGAAAGAATTGCTGGCGGCCTGGGTATTATTCGCCAATCAGTTGCTCAAATATGGCTATGCTATGGCTGATTTATGAGGGGATCCTTCAGCGTTCAGCATGACACCACGGAACAGGATTTCCTCATTCAGCGGGGCAAGGATAAAGACGGCCAGCAACGTCAGGATCACATCGGGTATGGACTTATCGGCAAAAAGTTTCGTCATAAATGGCTCAGCGGGCAGGTCCAGCACTTTACCCAGCAGAAATTCACCGACATACACCACGGCCATCGCGCCAACCAGCCACAGTGCGCCAACGTTGCTCAGCTGGCCAACGACCGGTAGCGGAGCAACCCAGCGGCGGTATACCAGGAAAACACACAGGAGGTACACCAGTACAGCACCATGACTGAAGAACAGCGTATTTTTCCCCAGCCCATAGAGCAGAACAGCCTGCCCCATGACAAACATGGCCCCCCAGGCTATGGCCCAGGCTGCCAGCAGAACCAGCATAAACTGCAGATATTTATTACGTGACTGAATCATTTTATCCCCTGTTAATTTTTAAACAGAATCGGCTTGACACTCAGGCCGGTTTTCAGACCTAATTTAAATGATACAGAAAATGATTGCCGATTTTTTTAATGGAGAAAGTGAAATGAAATTCAACACGAAGATTGCTCTTATTCTGGCTGCATCCGTAATCAGTTGCAGTGCCTTTGCTCAGAGCGTATCCGCGCCGAAAACCGATTCTTTACTGAGCAGCATTCTGGGTGAGCAGGTACAGACAAACCAACATCTTGTACAACTGCTGGCAAAGGATCAGGATGCCGGTATTACACTGACCCCGGAACAAAAGAAAACCTCTTGCCTGTATGAAAGTCATTACTACAGCAGTGGCGCACCACTTACCGTCGGAAAAGAAACACTCCGCTGCACGCTGAGTGGCGAAATCCCGACATGGGAAAATGTGAACGAGGGCAATATTGTCTCTGTCGAAGGCAAATAAAATCCCTTTGACAGCCTCTCAATTATCCGCACCAAAATGATTTAAAAAAATCTCCTTTTGATGGTATATTTTTTACTCGAAATAGAAATCATTAGGAGATTGTTATGGTTGATGCCCCGCCCTCAATCCCGCTGCCAACTTGCATGGTTGAAGCAGCACAGATTTATCACATTCCTCTCCGTGGATTCCTCGCCTTGTGGCTGACTGAAGGCGGAAAACCGGGAATGAAAAATAAAAACAAAAACGGCACTTACGATTACGGCGCATTCCAGATAAACACCATCTGGGCGAATAAGCTGGCGTCCGATTTTGGCGTGAAAGCGGAGCAGCTGCAGCATGACTTCTGCGCCTCTGCAATGGCCAGTGCCTACATCCTCAAATACAACATCATTCTCGAAGGGGGGGATTTCTGGCAGGGTGTCGGCCGCTATCACTCCAACACGCCGGCGCGTAAGGCCTGGTATATCGGGAAGGTTTACCAAAATTCTCTGAGGTTCTGATGCAAAACCAGCCACAACGGAAAGGGGGAGGGGATGATGGCCTGATGATTATCGGGGCCCTTCTCATCATGATCACAGTGATGTGGTTTGGCTTTCGTGATTATGTGATTTACGGAGTCTGTCGCCTGCTTTACTGGATCTACGGTGTACTGCCGGACGCCATTACGCCGGGTAATGCGGCCGAGCGCCGGGACATGCTGCTGTCGGCGGCGCGGTATAACCACCAGGTTTCGCTGTGGGACTTTATCAGCGTGATGAACGACACGGCCAGCGTGCTCTTTCCCCTGTTCATTTTAATCATCGGGTTGTTCGTCTGGGTTATCTCGCGCAATCCTTACTACCGTCTGACCCGTAAACTGACCATCCGGAACCTTCCCTGGGTGATGGTAAAAAACTATCCGGGGATAGCTCATATCCTCGCCCGGTTTGGCCACCTCGATCAGCTGCTGCTGAATGAAGATCCGGAAGAAGCACGCAGCGCGCAGTCACCCGTTGAGTTTGCCCAGGAACATAACCTGATTGATACCGCTAAGCGCCGCCTCCGTAAAAAAGCCGCACATAAAGTCTTCCTGTCACAGGTAAACCTGGCCCCCGAAGGGGCGGCCCTTTCCCTGGCGCCCTGGGAAAAAGCGCTCGCAGCCTCGTTTGTACATCTGCGGTTTATGGGCGACCGGCCAACGGCTAAATCCATTCTCGACGATCTCAACCGTTCCTGCCTGCGGACTAAAGACGGTTTCCCTGATTATTCGCTGGCCGCCGGGTTCTGGACCGTCGCCAGCCAGTGTGAAGCGTTCCGAGAATTTGCAAAGGGGCGCCGCAGCTCCCGTTCGCTACTCTACGCGCTGTTCGATGATGACCTGCAGCTGCCATCCGCTAATTTCCGGTGGCTTAAAGGTGTGGACCGCACGTTATGGTATGCACTTTCAAGCGCCGGCCGCGGGAAGTTCTTCATTGAGGGAGGTGGTGTTATTGCCTGGAGTCAGTGCGAAAGTTACCGGCTGACGCTCGATGAAGAAAAGGCGGCGAAATTCCCGCCGACCGTGCGGGCGGCCGTGCTGGGCCTTGAGCTGGATCTGCTCCATTACCGCCATATTGACCGCCGCGATCCCGCCATTCCGGTCGCTCACTGGCAGGAAGACGTTATACCGCCATTTGCATTTGAATCTGACGCTGAAGCGGAAGACGAGCCGGCTACGCCGCCTGCAGCTCCGCACGACACCCCGAACAACAGTCTGCGACTGACAGACGATGAACCGACGCCGGCTAAACCTCAGCCGGCAACCCGACCCGATCACCTGGAACTCTAAGCGAGGAAGTATGAAACTCACCGTAAAAACCGATCGCAACACACTTTATCTTTCCGCTGACGGAAACTACCAGGAACAAGCCCTGCACTCCTTCCCCCTGTCAGCCTGTCATTTTGGACTTGGCCATGATGCCGGCAGCGGCCACATCCTGACGCACAATACGTTTTCTGGTGAAGCGGTGCAGCTGTTCCGCTTTGAAAACGAATATCAGGCCATCGAGGCGCTGAACAATATCCGTAAAAAGCTGAAACAGCAGCGCGGACTCAATGCCGTGCGCCGGCTGTCTAACTTTATCTTCTGGCCAGTCGCCGCGCTGGGCTTTATCGTCTCCATCAACGGCGCGTTGATGAATATGCATCAGCCGGCACAGCCACTGCAGGCAAACTCGTATGCTCCCGCGCCGGGTCTGCAGCAGCCTGCCACTGCGCCGGAGCAGCTGCAGGTTCAGGCAGCACCTGAAGCCCCTAAAAAACTGGCTGATAACGACTTGCTGTCACTGAAAGATGCCGTCACCAGCGGACGCTTTACAATCTCGCTTTCAACCGGGCATAAACACACCCTGTATGTGTTTTCCGATCCGATGTGCCCGCACTGCCGCGCGCTGGAACCCCGACTGCAGGAACTGAGCAAACGCTATAACGTCGAGATTTTCCCCGTGTCCGTTTATGGCGACCTGCGCTCGATGGTCCGCGCCGCTCCTGTACTCGATACCGGGAAAGATACCCGACTGAAAAGCTGGGAAGACACGATTAACATGGGATACACCACCATGAACCCGAAAATTGACGATCCGAAAACAGCCCCGGATACCACCGGCGCCCGCCTGGTTGACGCGAACAATATGGCATTTGCGAAATTCGGGTTTATCGGTACCCCGTCCATCGTTGCCGATTCGGGTGATGTGATCCCGGTTTCCGTCGTCAAAGACGATGCCCGCCTGCAGCAGGCAATAGGAGAATAACCCGGAGCCGCTATGCAACAGGAATCTGTAGACAGTAAAAAAGTCCTCCGCCCGGATGGTTCGTTCATGGAGTGGTTCCTCACTCCGAACGTACAGTTTGGCCTGCTGGCCATACTGACCGTGCTGGGTCTGTTTCTCCCCTTTACCATGCTGCTGAGCATCCTCATCCTTCCGCCGCTGATGGTGGCATTCACGGATCGTAAATTCCGGCCACCGCTGCGAATGCCGAAAGACTGCGAAATGTTCGACGACACCCTGACCACGGAAACCCAGGCGGAATACCGTCTGGGGCCCATTCGCATCCCGCATAAGGTCCGGGAGCGAAAGAAAGCGAAGGGAATTTTATATGTCGGGTATGAGCGGGGACGCCTGTTCGGCCGCGAGCTGTGGCTGAACATGACGGACCTGCTGCGCCACATGGTATTTTTTGGTACCACCGGGTCGGGTAAAACCGAAACCTTCTATGGGTTTATCGTTAACTTCCTGCTGTGGTGCCGTGGCTACTGCCTCTCAGACGGTAAAGCAGATAACAAGCTGGCCTTCGCCACCTGGTCGCTGGCGCGCCGTTTCGGCCGTGAGGATGATTATTACGTTCTCAACCTGCTGACCGGCAGTATTGACAGGTTCGTGAACCTGGTGAAGCAGGAAAGCATCCCCGCGCAATCCAACTCAGTCAACCTCTTCAGCGTTGCCCCGCCGACCTTCATCATCCAGTTGATGGAATCCATGCTCCCCCAGGTGGGCGGGGATTCGGCACAGTGGCAGGATACGGCAAAAGCCATGATGTCGGCGCTGATCAATGCCCTGTGTTATAAGCGCGCCCGCGGCGAACTGCTTTTGTCACAGCGCACTATTCAGAAAAACATGTCGCTGCCGGCAATGGCCGCGCTGTACGTGGAGGCAAAGAAAAACGGCTGGCACAGCGAGGGTTACGCCGCGCTGGAAAGTTATCTGGAAAATACACCAGGCTTCCTGCTGGCCAACGCGGAATACCCGGAAACGTGGGAAGCCCGCGCCTTCGAACAGCATAACTACATGAGCCGTCAGTTCCTGAAGACGCTCTCCCTGTTCAATGAAACTTATGGCCATGTTTTTCCGGAAGACAGCGGCGATATCCGGATGGACGATATTTTCCACAATGACCGCATTCTCATCGTCATGATCCCGTCGCTGGAGCTGTCACGCGGTGAAGCGGCCACGCTTGGCCGTTTATATGTGACGCTGCAGCGAATGACCATCAGTAAGGACCTGGGCTACCAGCTGGAAGGGAAAAAAGAGGAAGTCCTGCTCACTCACGCGCTGAATAATCAGGCGCCATACGGGCTGATTTATGACGAGCTGGGCCAGTATTTCACCAGCGGTATGGATACGCTGAGTGCGCAGATGCGTTCACTGGAAAAAATGGGCGTATTTTCCTCCCAGGATCACCCGTCGCTCGCCCGCGGCGCGAACGGCGAGGTGGATTCGCTGATCGCCAACACCCGCGTGAAATATTTTGAGTCGATTGAAGACCGGAAAACCTTTGAAATACTGCGCGAAACCGTCGGCCAGGATTATTATTCTGAGCTCTCCGGGCAGGAAGCCGAACACGGCACGTTTTCCAAAACGGTCCGGGAAGGGGATCTGTACCAAATCCGTGAAAAGGACCGCGTGAACATTCGTGAGCTACGTAAGCAGACCGAAGGTCAGGGGGTAATTTCTTTCCAGGATGCCCTGGTACGCAGCGCCGCGTTTTACATTCCGGACAATGAGAAGTTTTCCAGCGAACTGCCGATGCGGATAAACCGCTTTATCGAGGTATTGCCGCCATCGCCGGCAACGCTGTACAGCATTTATCCGGAACGCAAGGATGATGAACTGGCGGAAACCAACCCGGATGCAATGCGATTCCCGCCGATCAAGCTGTTCGGCTACGACAAAGCGGCCAACAGCCTGCTGGAAAAAATTGAGGTCTTCTACGAGCTGCAGTGTGGCGCAATTTCACCGGAGGAAATGTCGGTGTGCCTGTTTGAACTGTTCGCTGAATGGCTTGATGGAACGGAAACGGACGACGTGCTTTACCACCAGGAAGACGATCTGTTCCCGATGATCGAGATGTAACCCTGTTAAAAGGCGGGGAGTGGTCCCCCCGCCTTTAGTTACGTTTCCGGTCAGTCAAAATACTGCCGGATCAGCTCCAGGACCGCTATCACAGCGTTAGACACTGCAACAACTGCCCGCAGAACGACGATTAACAAGTTAATCATCCGTTTGCTCCATACAGAGCAGGAACACCGCTGATCGCCCTTACATTGCCTGTCACAGCGGCTACCTCACGTCAATTGTTTAGATGTTCCCACTCCAGCCAGGGCATTGAAACAGCACCACCTGTTTTTCAACCAGGGCTTTAAACCGTTCACGCCGCGTAAGCGGGGGCTGGAGAAGAACGTCAACAGATTGACCCGCGCAGTATACCCTATTCCCGGTGGTTTGCATTTACTGCACTCATGGCGTAATATTTAACCGTCAATTGTTTAGGTGTTCCCGCCTCCATCCGGGGCAAAACATGAAAACCCGATCTCACCAGTCGGGTTTTTTTGTGCCTCCACCCTGGCAGAAATCGCATTTCCTCAAATAAGCGCCTGAAACGCTCTCTGTGGCCTTCACTGCAAAAAGAGCAACATTCCCCTGCCTTCACCCTTTTTAACGCGCCTGCGAGCGGCTGACGTGGATAACCGCGGCTAAATCGATCCTCTTTTCCCTGTTAATTTTAAAACTGACAGCAGACACTGGCGTTGATTGCCTGAAAGGCATTGCACGCCATAGCAGATGATTTTCCTGCCTGACTGCCCTGCAGGTGACGCTGTGGCCACATTACCCCCTGGCTACTGCGAGCGGGCGGTGTGACGTTAGCGGCGCACCGGGCGCGTGGGTAGTAGCGTTGACGTCAGGGGTGCGGGTCGCAGCCCTTCCGTCTTACGGGGGTGTTCTTAGTTACATCATCCATCATGCTTTTTTCTGCCGAGCCGTTGGCTCGGCGGGGAAAAGCACGGTGGGGCAAAGAAAAATCTACAGTGGTGGTTTCTGCTGGCCACCCTGCCCGGCATTTGCCGGGTGCTAACCTGGGAGCATAGCGACCATTCTGGCCGTCGTGCCGCGTAGCGGCGCTGAAAGGCCAGGCATATTCCCATAATCCACAGAAAATTGAGCCTGAATAACAGTGATCTCTTTATTGAATAAACATCTTTTTAAAGAAGTTAAGAGTGTATTGCAGCTTGCTTTGACCACGATTGCAGGTGACTTTATTTCCTCCTTTGCGGATAACTGTGGATAGTGGTGATCTCGCTGCCGGTTATCCACCGGCGGCGCCAGAACGTCAAAAAATCACGATGGCCACACGTTAAAACTGGAGGAAATTTGAGCAGGTCGCGCCGGCTGGCGAGCACGAAAACCGCCAGGCGGCGGTAAGAGAATTACAGGGGGAGAAAATCAGTGATAATCAGGGGGACCGGATTCCCTCTCCAGCCCCAGATCGAGCTGATACAGGTGGCTGCGTACTCGCTGGGTAAACTGCTCAGGCGACAGCGCGTGCAGTTCGTCTTTCGGCAGCGTCCGTATCAGATGAACGGACATGGCGTAAGCCCGGTCGTCATAGGGCTGTTCTGCCAGCGCTTTCAGCTTCTTCTCGCGCTTACCCTTCAGGGCGGCTTCACGCCGGCGAACCAGCGTGGCGTGCATCATTTTTTCATACCAGCGCCGGCGCGCGGCTTTAACAGAGATTTCTTCCGCCTGGCCATGTTCATCACGGGTTATCCAGCCTGCAGCTTCAGCGGCCACCTGTTCGGCCTGCTCCGCATACAGCTTATCGAGATCAACACCGATCATCTTCCAGAGGCGTTCCGTCAGCACGACATGCTTGGGGAACCACTTGCGGTTAAACGGGTCCCATGTGACGCCTTCAGGCAGCGCCAGTAACCCGAATTCCATCATGTGCTGCAGCAGCCGGCAAACCCGCGGTACCGTCACTTTCCGGATCACGTTCCCTTCGCTGTCCTTTTCGCTGAGCTGCCACGCCATTTTACTGAGGTTGATAGTGTCGATATGGGTAGCCCGGTCAACGGTGCTGACCAGGAGCGGCACAATCGCATCGAGTAATTTCTCCCGCTCCGGGCGGAAGTCGCGCTTCCGGCCAGCCTGCTCGCGCAGCTGCACGAAGTACGGGTGGCGGCTGATCCGCATACGCAGACTTAACGCGCCCGTTTTGCGATCGCGGCGAACAAGGCGGTTGTAGGCATGGCCAAGCTGGCCAGGGAGCTTTTTGAAATTGTCCGGTCGGTACCAGCTGGGCTCCGGGCAGAGACACGCCGTTGAGTGCGTACCGCGACGACGGCGGGTTTTGCGCACGGGCTTGGTGCCTTCATCGAGAAGCAGCTGCAGGGGCGATTCTTTAGGGGACTGGCTTTCAAGCCAGGAGATGAACTCCGGCGAAAGACCTTCTACTGACTCAATGTCAGAAAGCTGTAGGTATGGATTCTTTTGATTCAC